>JBBIGT010000106.1:0-8028 GCA_037447395.1 Comamonadaceae bacterium
AACATCCACGTCACGGTGCGTTTTGCTGACGCGCGTCAAAACTCGTTGCACGCGCCACTGGCCCTGCTTACATCTGGCCTTCGGTCAGCGTGTCGAGCTGGAAGTTGCCGCTCTTGTGCCACAACCAGGTGTCGGTGTAGGTGACGCGGCCCAGCCGCACCGGCGCCGGGTAGGGGGCGGCGGCGCGCACCGTGCGCTCGATGTCGGCCATCACCTCTGGGGCGTGGCGCGGCGCGCGCATCCAGCTGGTGCTGGTGACGTTGCCACGGCCGTCGACTTCAACTTGCAAGACGCCAACGGCATAAAGCAGTGGCGGCATCCTGCCGTGGTAGATGCGGTTGGCGTTTCGGTTGTACAGGTGGCGGGCGGCATCCTGTCGGTAGTCCTTGGCCGAGCGCGCTTGCGACACAAAGGTGGGCGCTGCCACCGCCGGCGGCACCACGACGATCGGCCTGGGCGCCGGCTTGGCCGGCGGCGGTGCCGTGGCCACGGGCGGTGGCAGCGGCGTGGAGGTGCAGCCGGCCAGCAAAGCGGCGAGGGTGGCGGCCACGGCCAGACCGACCGTCAATGCGCGGGGGGTGATGTGATGAGGCGTGTGCATGGGCATTAATTTTTCCGTCGGGTGGCGCCAGATGCTGGCGGCGGGCCGTACTGTGCCGCAAAACGGCGGCTCTGTGAAGCCGCACCGGCGTTTTGGCCGGTAAGTGTTTGTGACAAATGCGTTGTCGGCGCGGCCGCCCGCCCCCCCGGCGCTCGTCAGGGTGCAGCGTTGGCGGCTTTGTCGGCTTCAGAAATAAATGCGTCGGCGAAAAACGCGTCGGCAGGCAGCCCGGCGGTCAGGTAGTCGCGCTGCGCCGACTCGACGACGATCGGCGCGCCGCAGGCGTAGACCTGAAACGCCGACAGGTCGGGATGGTCTTGTAGCACCGCGCGGTGAACGAAGCCGCTGCGTCCGCGCCAGGCGTCCTGCGGCAGGGCGTCGGAGACCACCGGCACGTAGCGAAGCGTCGGCATGTGCGGCAGTTGCCCGAGCAGCCAGTCGTGCAGGTACAGGTCTTGCGGACGGCGGCCGCCCCAATACAGCGTCACCGCCCGGCTGCTGCCCGTGTATTGCAGATGCTCGAGCATCGCCTTGATCGGCGCAAAGCCGGTGCCCGAGGCGAGCAGGATGATCGGCTTGGCGCTGTCCTCGCGCAGGTAGAAACTGCCGTACGGGCCCTCGATGCGCAAAATGGCGCGCTCCTTCATGCCGCCAAAGACCGTGTCGGTGAACAAGCCGCCGGGCATGTGACGGATGTGCAGCTCCAACCCGTCGCCGAGCCGATGCGGCGCGTTGGCCATCGAATAGCTGCGTCGTTGGTCGTTCTGCAAAATGAACTCGATGTACTGGCCGGCGTGGTATTGAAACGCTTCGCTGGCGGGCAGTTGCAGCACCATCTGCATGACGTCGTCGGCCTGGCGTGTCAGCTGCGCCACGCGCACCGGAAATTTCTTTACCGGCAATGCCCCTTCGGCGCTGACTTGGCGCGACGCCAGCACCAGATCGCTGCGGGCGTGGGCGCGGCAGGTCAGGATGAAACCTTGCGCGGCGTCGGCCTCGCTCAAGGCCTTGCTCTGGTGCGCGCCCAGCGTCACCGTGCCGCTGACCAGGCGGCACTTGCACGAGCCGCAGGCGCCGTCCTGGCAACCGTAGGGCAGGTTGATGCCTTGGCGGATGCCGGCGGCCAAGACGGTTTCATCGGCCGTGACGTCAAAGCGGCGTTGACTGGGCTCGATCAGAACGTGGAATTCGGTGCTGGACGCGGTAGGGGCGGTCATGTAGTGGTTATCCTTGGCGGCTCATATGAAATTCAAGGAGCGAATTTTGCCCGCATCGACCAGCCCCTGTCCGCAGCTCTACGCCGCCCGCCCCGGGGCCCTGCCAGCGCGGTTTCGGCGCCAGCGCGTGTTGCTGGTCGGCTGTGGCGACGTTGGCGTGCGCGTGGCGGCGCTGCTGCGCGGACGGCAGACGCTGCGCGCGTTGACGTCCAGCCCGGCGCGCGTGGCCGAGCTGCGCGCCCAGGGCATCACGCCGCTACTGGGCAACCTGGACCAACCGGCCAGCTTGGCGCGCATCAGCGGCCTGGCCAGCCGGGTGGTGCATCTGGCACCGCCACCCGAGTCGGGCACCGGCGATCCGCGTACCCGCGCGCTGCTGCGCACGCTGCGTCGGCGTAGCGTGCCGCGCGCGCTGGTCTACGGCTCAACCAGTGGTGTGTATGGCGACTGTGAGGCGATGTTTGTTACAGAAACAAGAGCTGCCAACGCCCATACTGCAAGGGCACAACGGCGAATTGACGCTGAAAAATGGGTGCGCTTTCTGGGCCGCGCCGCGGCCGTCACGTGCAGCGTGTTGCGGATCCCCGGCATCTACGCACCCAACCGGGTCGGCGGCACGCCGCGCGAACGCCTGCTGCGCGGCACGCCGGTGTTGCAGGCGACGGACGACGTTTTTACCAACCACGTGCACGCCGACGACCTGGCGCGCGCCTGCGTGGCGGCCCTGTGGCGCGGCCGGCCGCAACGCGTCTACAACGCCAACGACGACAGCGTGCTGAAGATGGGCGACTACTTTGATCTGGCGGCGGATCTGTACGGCCTGCCGCGGCCGCGGCGCGTGCCGCGCAGCACCGCGCCAAAGCACATGCCCTTGCTGTTGCTGAGCTTCATGAGCGAGTCGCGGCGCATGGACAACAGCCGCCTGAAAAATGAACTGCGTCTGCGCCTGCGCTACCCGACGGTGGTGCAGGGATTGCGCCAGGCTTGCGGCCCGATCTGAGTGGCACGGGCACAAAAAAGCCGACGGTCGCCAGGACGGTCGGCTTGGTGGCATCGCATCGCTTGGTGCCCGGGGCCGGAATCGAACCGGCACGCCTTGCGGCGGGGGATTTTGAGTCCCCTGCGTCTACCAATTTCACCACCCGGGCGACGCGAAGAGCGCGAATTATGGCACAGTGCGGGGTCTATGAAGTACCCCACTATTGAACAACTCATTGGCAAAACACCTTTGGTGCGGCTGCAACGCATCGGCACCGCCAACGCGGGCGGCAACGTGATTCTTGGCAAGCTCGAGGGCAACAATCCGGCCGGTTCGGTCAAGGACCGCGCGGCGTTTTCCATGATCACGCGGGCGCAGGAGCGCGGCGAAATCAAGCTGGGCGACACGTTGATCGAGGCGACCTCGGGCAATACCGGTATCGCGCTGGCGATGGCGGCTGCAGTGATGGGCTACCGCATGGTGCTGATCATGCCCGAAGACTTATCGATCGAGCGCGCGCAGACCATGAAAGCGTTCGGCGCCGAATTGATCCTGACGCCCAAGAGTGGCGGCATGGAGTATTCGCGCGACCTGGCCGATCAGATGGCGCGCGAGGGTAAAGGCGTTGTGCTTGACCAGTTTGCCAACCAGGACAACCCGCGCATTCACTTTGAAACTACCGGCCCAGAGATCTGGGCTGACACCCAAGGCCGGGTGACGCACTTCGTCAGCGCCATGGGCACCACCGGCACCATCACCGGCGTGTCGAAGTTTCTGAAAAAGAAGAACCCGGCCATCAAGATCATCGGTGCGCAACCGACCGAGGGCTCGCGCATTCCGGGCATCCGCAAATGGCCGCAGGCGTATCTGCCCAAGATTTACGATCCAAGCTGCATCGACGAGTTGCTGTACGTGAGCCAGGAAAATGCCGAAGAGATGTGTCGCCGGCTGGCGCGTGAAGAAGGCATTTTTGCCGGCATATCCGCTGCCGGTGCCTGCTGGGTGGCGCAGGAAATTGCCAAAACCGTGCGCCACGCGACGATCGTTTTCGTCGTCTGTGACCGGGGTGACCGTTACTTGTCCACCGGGGTCTTCCCGGCGTGATGTCCGCTAATATCCGGCTTTCAGGAATTGACCATGCAAATCGACAAAGAAATTGACACCAGCGGCCTGAATTGTCCGCTGCCGATCCTCAAGGCCAAAAAAGCGCTGAGCGACATGCTCAGTGGCCAGACGCTCAAGGTCATCGCCACCGACGCCGGTTCGGTTAGAGACTTCCAGGCGTTTGCCAAGCAGACTGGCAACGAACTGCTTGAGCAGCAAACCTTCGCCACCAACTACATCCACGTGTTGCGCCGGCGCTGACCGGCGCGCGCGCCGCTTCAGCCCAGCCGGGTGAGCTGGTCGCGCACCTTGGCCAGGGCGGCGCTGAAGTCGCCCAGACGTTTGCGCTCCTGCTCGATCACCGCGGCCGGCGCGCGCGCCACGAACGACTCGTTGCCCAACTTGGCGTTGGCTTTGACGATTTCGCCCTCGAGACGCGCCAACTCTTTGCCCAGACGCAACTTTTCGGCGGCGACGTCGATTTCCATGAACAGGCAAATGCGCGCCTGGCCGACCACCGCCACCGGGGCGGCTTGCGCCGCCGCGGCCCAAGCCGACTCGTCGTCGAACACGCGCACGTCGCTGAGCTTGGCCAGCGCTTGCAGCACCGGCGCGGCGTCGCGCATGAATGCGGCTTCGGCCGGTGGCGCGGTCACATACAACGGCAGGCGTCGCGCTGGCGAGACCTGCATCTCGCCACGCAGGTTGCGGCAGGCGTCGACCAGCGTTTTCAGGCGGTTGACGTGGTCAATGGCCTGCGCGTCGATGCGCTCAGGCTGGCACACCGGGTAAGGCGCAATCGCCACCGAAGCACCGGCGCGGCCCGCCACCGGTGCCACCTGCTGCCATAGCGCTTCGGTGACGAACGGAATGACCGGATGCGCCAGGCGCAGCACCGTCTCCAGCGTGCGGATCAGCGTGCGGCGGGTGGCGCGCTTTTGCGCATCGTTGCCGTTGTTGATCTGCACCTTGGCGATTTCAAGGTACCAGTCGCAAAACTCGTTCCAGACGAAGTCGTAAATGGTTTGCGCGACGTTGTCCAGGCGATACTCGGCAAAGCCTTGGGCGACGGCGCTCTCGGCCTGTTGCAGCAGCGAGACGATCCAGCGGTCAGCCGCACTGAAGTCCAAATACTCAGCGGTGGCACATTCGACTGGCGTGTGGTCGTTGAGGCCGCAGTCCTGGCCTTCGCAGTTCATCAGCACAAAGCGGCTGGCGTTCCAGAGTTTGTTGCAGAAGTTGCGGTAGCCTTCGCAGCGCTTGCTGTCAAAGTTGATGGATCGGCCCAAGGATGCCAGCGACGCGAAGGTGAAACGCAGCGCATCGGCGCCGAAAGCCGGGATACCCGCGGGGAATTCTTTTTCGGTGTTTTTGCGCACTTGCGGCGCGGTTTCGGGCTTGCGCAAACCCTCGCAGCGTTTGACCAGCAGCTCGGGCAAGGCAATGCCGTCGATCAAATCGACCGGGTCAAGCACATTGCCCTCGGACTTGCTCATCTTGTGGCCTTGGGCGTCGCGCACCAGACCGTGGATGTAAACGTGCTTGAACGGCACTTTACCGGTGAAATGCGTGGTCATCATGATCATCCGGGCAACCCAGAAGAAGATGATGTCGTAGCCCGTTACCAGTACGCTGCTGGGGAGGTAGAGGTCAATGTCGTTCAGACCGGCTTGTGCGTTGTTCCGGCTCCCGGCACCCAAGCCGACCGGGCTCATACGCGCTGCGCGCGCCAAATCGCCCGGTTCGGCTTGGGCGTCGGCCTGAGCTGCGGCGTTGGCTGGGCCGCTGCTTTCTGGCCAGCCCATGGTGCTGAAGGGGACGAGGGCGCTGGAGTACCAGGTGTCGAGCACGTCTTCGTCGCGTTTGAGTGCTCCGGAGTAACCGGCCTTTTCGGCTCTAGCCCTTGCCTCTTCTTCATTGCGAGCTACAAAAACAGTACCATCCTCGGCATACCAGGCAGGAATTTGATGGCCCCACCAAAGCTGGCGGCTGATGCACCAGTCCTGGATGTTGTTCATCCACTGGTTGTAGGTGTTGACCCAGTTTTCGGGCACAAACTTGACCTGGCCGGATTGCACCGCGTCGATGGCTTTTTGGGCGATGCTTTTGCCGCTGGGGTCTTGCCCGGAGACTTTGCTCATCGCCACAAACCACTGGTCGGTCAGCATGGGTTCGACGATCTGGCCGGTGCGCGCGCAACGCGGCACCATCAGCTTGTGTTTTTTGATTTCGACCAGCAGCCCCAGGTCTTGCAGGTCTTTGACGATCTGTTTGCGTGCTGCAAACCGGTCCAGTCCCACGTAAGCGGCGGGTGCGTTGCTCTCAATTTTGGCATCCAGCGTCAGCACGCAGATCATCGGCAACTGGTGGCGCTGGCCGACGGCGTAGTCGTTCTGGTCGTGCGCCGGGGTGACTTTCACCACGCCGGTACCAAACGCCTTGTCGACATAGTCGTCGGCAATGATCGGGATCGTGCGGTCGCAAAGTGGCAGCGTGACCCGCTTGCCGATCAGGTGCGCATAGCGCTCGTCTTCGGGGTGCACCATGGCGGCGACGTCGCCAAGCATGGTCTCGGGGCGGGTGGTGGCCACGACCAGGCCAGGCGCCATTTCACCATTGACCAGTTGCGCGCCATCGGCGAACGGATAGAGGATGTGCCACAGGCTGCCGTCTTCTTCTTCAGATTCCACTTCCAGGTCAGACACGGCGCTCATCAGCACCGGGTCCCAGTTGACCAGACGCTTGCCACGATAGATCAGGCCTTGCTCGTAAAGACGCACAAAGGTTTCGGTGACCGCCTTGGACAGCTTGGCGTCCATGGTGAAGTACTCACGGCTCCAGTCCACCGTGTCGCCCATGCGGCGCATCTGCGTGGTGATCGTGTTGCCACTTTTTTCTTTCCATTCCCAGACCTTGGCGACAAAGTTCTTACGCGCTTCGGGCGGTGTAGCACCCATGTCGTGGCGGCTGACGCCTTGCGCTTGCAGTTGCCGCTCGACGACGATCTGGGTAGCGATGCCAGCGTGATCGGTGCCCGGAATCCAGGCCGTGTTGCAGCCGGCCATGCGGTGGTAGCGCGTCAGGCTGTCCATGATGGTCTGGTTGAACGCGTGACCCATGTGCAGCGTGCCGGTGACGTTGGGTGGTGGCAACTGGATGCAGAAGTTATCGCCGCGCGCTGCGGCATCGGCGTTGGGTGCGCCAGTACCACGAAAACCAGCCACGCCGTAGCCGCGCTTTTCCCACTCCGGCCCCCAGTGGGCCTCCAGTGCGGCAGGCTCGAACGATTTGGACAGGCTGTTCAGGCCAGGTTGCTGCGGGGTGTCGGTCATGAGAGTAGGTCGATCAATGACGAGCGGCACCCAATAGGTGCCGCTCAAGGTAAGAAGAATGGCTGGCGCGATTTTACCGAGCCAGTTTTTCGACGCATTTGTCTATGCGATGGCCTCTGCCATCGGAACCGCAACCGTTGGGGCAGTAACCGCCGGCAGCCGCATCAAATAATCAAACGCGCCCAGCGCCGCGCGGGCGCCGTCGCCAGTGGCGATGATGATTTGCTTGAACGGCACGGTGGTGGCGTCACCCGCGGCGTAGACACCTGGCAACGACGTGGCACCTTTGGCGTCGACCACAATTTCGCCGCGGTTGCTCAGTTCCAGCGTGCCCTTGAGCCACTCGGTGTTGGGCACCAGGCCGATTTGCACAAACACACCGGCCAATTCGACATGGTGCAGTTCCTGCGTGGTGCGGTCTTTGTAGTTCAATCCGTTGACCTTTTGCCCGTCACCGGTGATTTCGGTGGTTTGCGCGTTGACGTGGATCGTGACGTTGGGCAGGCTGCGCAGCTTGCTGACCAGCACCGCGTCGGCGCGCAGTTGCGTGTCAAACTCGATCAAGGTCACGTGCGCGACGACACCGGCCAGGTCAATGGCCGCCTCGACGCCCGAGTTGCCACCACCGATCACCGCGACGTGTTTGCCCTTGAACAGCGGGCCGTCGCAATGCGGGCAGTAGGCCACGCCCTTGGTCTTGTACTGCTCCTCTCCAGGCACGTTGACATTGCGCCAGCGCGCGCCAGTGCTGAGGATGACGCTCTTACTTTTCAAGATGCCACCATTGGCGAGCTG
>JBBIGT010000107.1:0-7973 GCA_037447395.1 Comamonadaceae bacterium
CAATCCGGCCAAGCTGCAGGGCGCGCAACACTGCCGCGCAGAGGTCTTTTTGCGCGACTATGGCTGGGTGGCGATGGACCCGGCCGACGTGGCCAAAGTGATGCGCCAGGAAACGCCGCAGTGGATCAAAACCACCCAGCATCCGCTGGTGGCGCCCGTCAACAAGGCGTTGTTTGGTGGCTGGGAGGGGAACTGGGTGGCGTTCAATACCGCGCACGATGTCGCGCTGCCGCACAGCGCGGGCGGCAAACAAGGATTCTTCATGTACCCGGTGGCCGAAACCGCAGCCGGCCGGCTCGATTCGTATGCGCCCGACAGCTTTCAGTACCAGATCAGCGCCCGGGAGATCACTGCGTAAGACCGCCGCCAGTTGTGTTGTAACGCGCGGTAAACGGACGTGACTGGCGCGCTGGCTTAGGGTAATTGCCACGTTGTCCATTCATCAGCTTCGGCTAAACTTCGCCGCAGGCCCTTGGGGCTCAGGCTTGCTCTGTCAACCGCTCGGTGGGCAGCGCCGTTACCGTGGCACGCAGCAACTTACAGGCTGCTATCTTTTTCAACCTTTCTGGAGATGACTTTATGACCACCCGTCGCGTATTCATGATGCAAACCGTCGTTGGCGCCAGCGCCTTGGCTTCTGGTGTGGCGATGGCCGCCGCGCCCATGGTCGCCGAGACCGACGCCAACGCCAAGGGCCTGGGCTACGTGGCCGACGCCACCAAAGCCAAGAACGCCAAATACAAGGCCGGTTCCAGCTGCAGCAACTGCGCGCTGTATCAAGGTAAGGCCGGCGCTGCCTCGGGTCCCTGCCCACTGTTTGCGGGCAAAGAAGTGTCTGCCAAGGGCTGGTGCTCGGCCTACGCCAAGAAGCCCTGATCTTGGCGCGGGGCTTGCCCCGCTCCCTTGCAGAACCCACCCACGCGGTGGGTTTTCTTTTTGTAAATTTCGGATAATCGGGCGATGAATACCACTGTCAACGCTGATCCGGCCGAACTGGCCAAATTTTCTGACCTGGCACACCGCTGGTGGGATGCCGACGGCGAGTTTCGACCGCTGCATCAGATTAATCCGCTGCGGCTGGACTGGATCAACAGTCTGTGCCCGGTCAAGGGGCTCAACGCGCTCGACGTGGGCTGCGGTGGCGGAATCTTGGCCGACTCATTGGCCCGCTCTGGCGCCGCGGTCACCGGCATTGACCTGGCAGCCAAGGCGTTGCGCGTGGCGCAATTGCACGCACTCGATGCGCAAACGCCGAACGTCAGCTACCGTGAAATCAGCGCTGAGGCCATCGCCGCTGAATCGCCCGCCAGTTTTGACGTAGTGACCTGCATGGAAATGCTCGAGCACGTGCCTGACCCGGCGTCGGTGGTGCAAGCGTGCGCCACACTGGTCAAGCCCGGCGGCTGGGTATTTTTCTCGACACTCAACCGCAATCCGAAGTCCTTTTTACTGGCCATCGTCGGTGCGGAATACGTGCTGGGCATGTTGCCACGCGGCACGCATGAATACGCCAAGATGATTCGCCCGAGCGAACTGGCTGGTTTCTGTCGCGCCGCCGGGCTAACCGTGTCACACAGCAAGGGCTTGTCGTTCAACCCGTTGACGCAACGCTATTGGCTCAATACCGACACCAGCGTCAACTACCTGCTGGCTACGCAAAAACTCTGAGTTCGGGGACGGAATGACTGTGCCCATGCCCTTTACCGACATACAAGCCGTGCTGTTTGACCTGGACGGCACGTTGATCGACAGCGCCCCTGATCTGGGCGCCGCCGCCGACCAGATGCGCATGGTGCGGGGCCTGCCGTCACGTCCGCTGGCCGACTATCGCCCGCTGGCCGGCGCCGGCGCCCGTGGCATGTTGGCGGTGGCCTTCGACATCACGCCTGAACACCCGGATTTCTTAACGCTGCGCGAAGAGTTTTTCGTCAACTACGAACGCCGGCTGACGGCCAGTACGCAGGTGTTTGCACAGGTGCCGGCGCTGATTGACGCGTTACTGCAACGTGGCCTGCGCTGGGGCGTGGTGACCAACAAGATGACCCGTTTTACCGAGCCGCTGGCGCGCGCCATGCCCTTGTTCGCCAGCGCCAGCGCGATTGTCAGCGGCGACACCACCGCGCACGCCAAGCCGCACCCGGCGCCGCTGCTGGAGGCCGCGCGGCGACTGGATTTGTCGCCAAGCCAATGCCTCTTCGTAGGCGATGATGAGCGCGACATTGTCGCCGGCCAAGCCGCCGGCATGGGCACCGTGGCTGTCAGCTACGGTTATCTGGGCGAGAAGGCTGACACCGCTGAATGGGGCGCCCACGCGACAATCAATTCCGCACTGGAGTTGTTGCCTCTCTTGCAATTGACGGCAGCGGCCTAAAATAGGCGCCTTGGGGCTGCACTGGTTTCGACGTGGATTCGGACGCGCAGCAGGGCATGTCGAGCTGAATGAACTCGTAAAACTGATTCAAACAAAGTAACTGCAAACGACGAACGTTTCGCACTCGCTGCTTAATTGCACGTGAGCCTCACAACAGCAAGCCGATAGGCTGGGCAAGGGTGGTGATGCCGCAAGGCAAAACTGTCCAGGCTGTGGGGTAATTTCATTCGGCTGGAGCCGGCTCGGGTAACTTGGGTCGGTTCGAGAAAATAGGTTGCTGGCGATTTGCATAGCGTGCCACTGCGCGATGTGAAGAGCGAGATTCAAATCAGATGGCTACACATGTAGAACTGCTCGAAGAAGGTTTGCGGACGCGGGTTCAAATCCCGCCAGCTCCACCATACACAAGGGCTCGGATAGTCTCCGGGCCCTTTTTCTTGCCTGGAATCCCCGCGAGGCGCGGGGTTCCGGCTACCAGTGCTGCGGGTGGTCAACTGTCGTTGATACCGCGCACGGTCAGTGTGCGCAGTACGGCACCGCTGCGCAGTTGCACGACATCACCAATTCTGATTTCTCGCGCGGGTCTGGCGATGGCGCCGTTGACCTGCACCCGGCCTTTATCAGGTTCGTCACAGGCCAGGCTGCGGGTCTTGAAGAAGCGCGCGGCCCAGAGCCATTAGTCGATGCGCAATTTGTCCACGGTCGTGGCCGCGTAGGCGGCGGTTGGCTGTTACAGCAGTTTTTCGATGTCAGACACCAGACTGCTGCTCAGTGGCTTGGTCATGCTGTTGTAGCTGTCAACGACACGGCCTTTGCGGTCGATCAGGTACTTGTAAAAGTTCCACTTCGGGCTGGTGCCGGTGGCCGCGACGAGTTGGGTATAAAACGCGTTGCGGTTATCGCCCGACACCACGGTTTTGGCAAACATCGGAAATTTGACCGCGTAGGTGTTGTAGCAAAAATCGGCAATTTCCTTGTTGGTGCCGGGCTCCTGCTGGCCAAAGTCGTTGGACGGAAAACCCAGCACTACCAGACCTTTGCTCTTGTATTTGTCGTAGAGCGCTTCCAATCCTTCGTACTGGTCGGTAAAGCCGCAAAAACTGGCGGTGTTGACCACCAGAATCACCCGGCCAGCGTACTGGCACAGGTTCTGCGGCGCTTCGTCTTGCAAGCGCTTGAACGTGTGTTGCAGCAGCGCCGGGCACGCGGCGGGGGCACTGGCCTGCGCTTGCGCAGCGGGCGTCAGCACCCATGACAAGCTGGTCAGCAGAAAAGCGGCAAGGGCTTTGATCAACATGGTGTGGTCGCGTTTGTCTTGAGTCGGCCAGTTTACGCAAACCGCTGCTGTCGCGCAGCGTTGGCCGCGTCGTGGCCTTTGCACGCGGTTGGTACTTTCCCTAGTGCGGGAGCGGCGCACGTGGCGATTTGAATCCTTATCATGCAGGGGTACTCAACTCAACAGGAGACAACGATGCGTCGAGCTTCTTTTCTGAAATCGGTGGCCGCTCTGGGCCTGATCGGCGGTCTGCCGCTGACCGTGCGGGCGGCCAGCACCATCAAGATGATGATTCCGGCCAACCCCGGTGGCGGCTGGGACGCCACCGGCCGGGCTTTGGGCCGGGCGCTGCAAGACGCCAAGGTGGCCGACGCGGTAACGTTTGAGAACAAGGGTGGTGCCGCTGGCGCTTTGGGCTTGGCGCAGTTTGTCAACGCGCGCAAGGGCGACCCCGACGCCTTGATGGTGATGGGCGCAGTGATGCTGGGCGGCATCATCACTGGCAAACCACCGGTATCGATCACCGCGGCCACCCCGATTGCGCGCTTGACCAGTGAGTACAACGTCTTTGTGCTGCCGGCCAATTCGCCGTTCAAAACCATGGCTGATGTGATCGCGCAGCTCAAGAAAGACCCGGGCAGCGTCAAATGGGGTGGCGGTTCGCGCGGCTCTACCGAGCATATTGCCGCGGCGATGATTGCCCGTGTGGTGGGCGTTGACCCGGCCAAAATCAATTATGTGGCTTTCCGTGGCGGCGGCGAGGCCACCGCAGCCATTTTGGGCGGCAACGTCACCGTTGGCGGCAGCGGCTACAGCGAATTCCAGCAGTACATTGAAACCGGCAAGATGTTGCCCATTGGTGTCACCTCGCCCACGCGCCTCAAAGGCATAGCCATCCCGACGCTCAAAGAGCAGGGCATCAACGTCGAAATCGGCAACTGGCGCGGTGTCTACGGCGCCCCGGGCATCACTGCGGCGCAACGCAAGGACTTGACCGAGCGCGTCGTCAAGGCGACCCAGTCCAAGTCCTGGCAAGAGGCGCTGGTCAAGAACAACTGGACGCCTGCGCTGTTGTCGGGTGACGCGTTTGAGCAGTTTGTCGACAACGACTTTGCTTCGCTGCGCGCGACCATGGTCAAGTCGGGCATGATTTGACCGCTCACTGACACCCATGCGGCCACGCGGACACGCCCAACATTCGCCGCGGCTGCAGTCGCTGGTGGCCCTGGGCGTCATCGCGCTGGCGCTGGCCTTGGCCTGGGGGGCGCTGAGCATTCCGTCCAACGCAGGCTATGGTGGTGTTGGCCCCAATTTTTTGCCGTGGCTGGTGTCGCTGGCCTTGCTGGTCTGCGGTGTCCGGCTGTGGTTCAAGGCGCGCCGGGGTGGTTTTCAGAACATGGAAGAACACGGCGGTGAGCAGCCGTACTGGGCGGGCTTTGCCTGGGTCTCGGCCGGGTTGTTGCTCAACGCCGCGCTGATCACCCGCGTCGGTTTTATTCTCAGCTGCACGTTATGTTTTGTGATGGCTGCGCGCGGCCTGCGACAGGCCGAGCAGCAGCGCGCCTTGCTCCCCGCGCTGCTGTGGGACACGCTCACCGGCTTGCTGATCGCCGCGCCGGTGTTCTGGGCGTTCACCCAGTTTCTCGGTATCAGCCTGCCTGGCTTGACCGAGACGGGCTGGTGGTGATGGACGTCTGGAACTTGCTGTTGCAGGGTTTCGCCGCGGCCAGCACGCCGGTCAACTTGCTGTGGGCTTTTGTCGGCTGCGCGCTGGGCACGGCGGTGGGCGTGCTGCCCGGCATTGGCCCGGCCACGGCGGTGGCCATGCTGCTGCCGATCACGACGCAGGTGGACGCTACCGCGTCGATGATTTTTTTTGCCGGCATTTATTACGGCGCCATGTACGGCGGCTCGACAACGTCGATATTGCTGAACACGCCCGGCGAAACGGCCACCATGGTCACCGCCATGGAGGGCAACCTGATGGCCAAGAGCGGCCGCGCGGGGGCGGCGCTGGCCACCTCGGCGATTGGATCTTTTGTGGCCGGCACCATCGCCACCGTGCTGGTGACGCTGTTTGCCCCGGTGCTGGCCGAGTTTGCCGTGCGCCTGGGGCCGCCGGAATACTTCATGCTGATGGTGCTGGCGTTTACCACGGTCAGCGCGGTGCTGGGCCAAAGCACGGTGCGCGGCCTGACGGCGCTGTTCATCGGTCTGGCCCTGGGGTTGGTTGGCATGGACCAGATTTCTGGCCAGGTGCGCTACACCGCCGGCGTGCCCGAGCTGCTCGACGGCATCGAGATCGTGCTGGTGGCGGTGGGCCTGTTTGCCGTGGCCGAAGCGCTGCACGCGGTGCTCTTTGAGGGCAAGGCGGGGGAAACAGAAAACCGCATGAGCCGCGTCACCATGACCTGGCAGGACTGGCGGCGCTCGATTCCGGCGTGGTTGCGTGGCACCGCCATTGGCGCACCCTTTGGCTGCATTCCCGCCGGCGGCACCGAGATTCCCACTTTTCTGAGCTACGCCACCGAGAAGCGCCTGGCCAAGGGCCGCAACCTGGAAGAGTTCGGCACCCGCGGCGCCATTGAGGGCGTTGCTGGCCCGGAAGCGGCGAACAACGCCACCGTCACGGCGGCGATGATTCCGCTGCTGACGTTGGGCATCCCGACGTCGAACACCACGGCGATCTTGCTGGGGGCGTTCCAGAACTACGGCATCCAGCCCGGCCCGCAGCTCTTTACCACGTCGGCCGCACTGGTGTGGGCGCTGATTGCCTCGCTGTACATCGGCAACGTCATGCTGCTGGTGCTGAATCTGCCGTTGATCGGCCTGTGGGTGAAACTGCTCAAGGTGCCCAAGCCGCAGCTCTACGCCGGCATTCTGATTTTTGCCACGGTCGGCGCGTACGGCATGCGTCAGAGTGCCTTTGACCTGGTGTTGCTGTACGCCATTGGTCTGCTGGGTTTGCTGATGCGACGTTTCAATTTTCCGACCGCGCCAGTGTTGGTGGGCATGATTCTGGGGCCGTTGGCCGAGGCGCAGATGCGCAACGCCATCGCCATCGGTGAGGGCAGCGCGCTGATCTTTTTGCAGCGGCCGCTGTCGCTGGCGCTGTTGGCGCTGATCATCGTGATCCTGCTGTTGCCGCGCCTGTTGAAAGCCCGTGCAGGGCCATTGCGCTGACACCATACGCTACATAAAATATAGCGTACTGCGCTTTATTTATAAGGGCTAAGGCGGTATTTAGTTATTTGTTCTGTGGTGACCGGAGGGCTGGCGCAAGGGCCATTTTTTCTGACCAGTGGTGCCGCCTAGAATGTCTGACTGTGAGCACAATGAGTCGACGCCCGATGTCCCCGATGACGCACTTTCCCGATGCCAGCCACGTGGCCTGGAGTGACTCATGCAAGCGCTGAGTCCTGACCTGGAGATGCGCCTGGCGGCGGCGGTCGACAGCATGCCGGCGTTTCCCAAGAGCGTGCAAAAAATTCTTGATCTGACGCGCGACGTCAACTGTTCGCCCAAAGACCTGGTGCAAGTCATCGACAAGGACCCGGTCGTCACCGTCAAGGTGCTGCGCGTCGTCAACTCGGCGTACTACGGGCTGTCCAACCCGATCACGTCGATCGACCACGCGGTGGTTTTTCTCGGCTTCAACACCATCAAGAACCTGGCCCTGAGCATTGCCGCCATTGGCATGATGCCTGGCCACGCACTGACCGGTTTTGACAACCAGCGCTATTTGATGCACTCGCTGACCACTGCCGGCGTGGCCCGGCAGCTGGCCAAGTTGCTGGCGCAGGTCGATTCGCACGACTGCTTTATCGTTGGCCTGTTGCACGACTTTGGCAAGGTGGTGGTGGCGCAGTTCATGCCCGACGAGTTCAAGCGGTCGATGGAGCTCAGCCTGACGCAGGAAATGCCGCTGCACCAGGCGGTGCGCAAGGTGGTTGGCGTCGACCACACCACCGTCGGCGCGATGCTGGCGCACAAGTGGCGCTTTGCCGACGACCTGGTCGCCACCATCGCCAACCTGCACCAGCCCGAACAATGCGACACCGACCTGATGGCCTGCATCTGCGCGGCCAATCAGATCAGCCAGCGCCTGGGCTTTGACTTTGGCGGTTTTCTGCTGGCCGAGGAGCTGGCGCCAACGGTCAGCGCCCGCCTGGGCGGCACGCTGGCGCAGGTCAGTGAACGGCTCGGTGACATGACCGCGCTGGTCGAAGAAGCGCGCCTGGTGTCGCGCATCTGACGGGTCGTTGCGGTATCAGGCGCTGGCGCCCAGTGCCCGTGCTCGGCTGCGCGATAGTTCCAGTGCCGCCG
>JBBIGT010000108.1:0-7822 GCA_037447395.1 Comamonadaceae bacterium
GGCGTGTCAGCGCCGGGCAGCTCGACCAACGTGATGGCCAACTTTGTACTGGCCAAAGCCGGCCTGAAGCCCAGCGACGTGAGTTTTATTGGCGTGGGCACCGGCAACAGCGCGGTGGCGGCCATGCGCAGCGGCCAGATCGACGCCATGAGCAACCTTGACCCGCTCATCACCTTGCTGCAGCGTTCGGGTGACCTGAAGATCATCACCGACACGCGCAAGACCAGTGACTCCGAAAAAGTCTTCGGCGGCCCCATGCCCGCAGGCTGCCTGTACGCGCCGCAGGCGCTGCTGGACAAGGCGCCGGGCACGGTGCAGGCCCTGACCAACGCCATGGTGCGCGCCAACAAGTGGATTCAGAACGCCGGGGCGGCAGACATCATCAAGACCGTGCCCGAGAGCTTTTTGCTCGGTGACCGCGCGGTGTACATCGACGCCTTTCTGGCCGCCAAAGGGGCGCTCTCGCCCGACGGCATGATCCCGGAAAAAGGCGCGCAAACAGCGTTCAAGGCGCTGGCCAGTGTGAATGACAAGATCGCCGCGGCCAAGCTCGACCTGAACGCGGTCTACACCAACGCCTTCGTTAAAAAAGCCAACGCCAAATACCCCAAAGGCTGAGATGACGGCGGTGCTTGATTTGCAGGGTGTGGCGTGCACCTTCACCGCGCGCCATGACGCAGGCCAACGCTACACCGCGGTTCAGGACGTAAGCCTGACCGTGGGCGCGGGCGAGTTCGTCAGCGTCGTCGGCCCCACCGGGTGCGGCAAGAGCACGCTGCTCAACGTGGCGGCCGGGCTGCTGCGCCCGAGCACCGGCAGCGTGACCGCGTTTGGCCAGCCGCTGGTGGGCATCAACGCGCGCGCGGGCTACATGTTCCAGGCCGAGAGCCTGATGCCCTGGCGTACCGCGCTGGCTAATGTGATGGCCGGGTTGGCGTTTCACGGCGTGCCCACCGCACAGGCGGCAGCGCAGGCCAACGACTGGTTGCACCGCGTTGGCCTGGGCAGTTTTGCCGACCGCTACCCGCACCAGATGAGTGGCGGCATGCGCAAGCGCGTGAGCCTGGCGCAAACGCTGGTGCTCGACCCCGACATCATCCTCATGGACGAGCCGTTCTCGGCACTCGACATTCAGACGCGCCAGTTGATGGAAAACGAGTTGCTGGCGATCTGGCAGGCCAAAAAGAAGGCGGTGCTGTTCATCACGCACGATCTGGACGAGGCGATTGCGCTGTCTGACCGCGTGGTGGTGATGAGCGCCGGGCCATGCAGCCACCCGATTGGCGACTTCCGCATTGACATCAACCGCCCACGCGACGTGGCCGAGGTGAAGATGACGCCGCGCTTCATCGACCTGCACCAGGCCATCTGGGCGGTGCTGCGCGAAGAGGTGCTCAAGGGCTACGCGCAGCAGCTCAAGGTGGCTTGACGTGGCCTTATTTCATGTTTTGGCGGCTGACGATGTGTGGTACCCCGCCATGAGGAAGCCACCAAAGCCAGCCGCTGCGCGGGTTTAACCAAACAACGCATCCCCCACCGCGCAACACCCAACAATTAACCATGTGGAACTTCATTAAACCCAAGGAAGCCAATCTCTGGCTTTGGCAAATCAGCCTGCTGGTCTTGCTGTTCGTGTTCTGGCACGTCATGACCGCCCCCGGCCTGATCCCGCCGATGATGTTCGACAGCGACACCCAGGCGGCGTTTTTCTTTGGCGAGCCGCTGAAGATGGCCAGCCGCATCTGGGCCTGGTTTGTCGCTGACGCCGACATCTACCAGCACCTGTGGGTGACGCTGGCCGAGACCTTGATGGCCTTTGCCGTCGGCTCGGGTCTGGGTCTGGCCGCTGGCCTGTGGCTGGCGCTGGCGCCAATGGCCTCGCGCATTCTGGAGCCCTACATCAAGGCGATGAACGCCATGCCGCGCATCATCCTGGCGCCGATTTTTAGCGTCTGGTTCGGACTGGGCATGGGCTCCAAGGTGGCGCTGGGCGTGACGCTGGTGTTTTTCATCGTCTTTTTCAACGTCTACCAGGGCGTCAAGGAAGTCAGCCCGGTGGTGCTGGCCAACGCGCGCATGCTCGGCGCCGACGCGCGCCAACTTCTGCGCCACGTCTACCTGCCCAGCGCCACCAGCTGGGTGTTCAGCAGTTTGCACACCAGCGTCGGGTTGGCGTTTGTCGGCGCGGTCGTTGGTGAATACCTCGGCTCCAGCTCGGGCGTGGGCTACCTGATTTTGCAGGCCGAGGGCAGCTTCGACATCAACACGGTGATGGCCGGCATTGTGGTGTTGACGGCGTTTGCGCTGGTCATCGACAGCCTGGTCGGGCAGGTTGAAAAACGCCTGATGAAATGGCAACCCAAGACGAGTGAGACCGAGAAGCTTTAACCGAACTTGTCCTTCGGTCGGCGCGGCGAGCGGTTCAGCCTTGCGCTGCGCTGGCCAGCACCTGCGCCACCGCTGCCGTGAGCTTCTTGGCGTAGGGCACGTGCAGGAACTCGTTGGGGCCGTGGGCGTTGCTCTTGGGGCCGAGCACGCCGCAGACCATCATCTGCGCCTGGGGGAAACCTGTGGACAACATGTTCATGAGAGGAATCGTGCCGCCCTGGCCGATGGTCGCGCACGGCGCGCCAAAGCAGCTCTGTGACGCCGCCTGGACGGCCTGCTCGAACCAGGGCGTGCTACTCGGTGCGTTCCAGCCGCTGGCGTGCGAGTCTGGTGCAAATGTCACCCGCGCCTGGTACGGGGCGTTGTCTTCAAGCAGGGTTTTGAGCTGAGCTACGGCGTTGCCTGCATCGACCAACGGTGGCAAACGCAAAGACAGCTTGAAGGCGGTGTAGGGCCGCAGCACGTTGCCGGCGTTTTGCAGATTGGGCAGACCGTCTACCCCGGTGACACTCAGGGTCGGCGCCCAGGTGCGCGCCAGCAGCGCTTGCAGCGGGTCGCTGGTGGTTGGCAGCATGGACTGGCCAACGCCGCTGCCGCCGCAATCGGCGTGCGCCCAGGGGAAACGTTTGTACAGTTCTTCGCCCAGAATCGCCGCGGTCGCCTGCGCCTGGGTCAGCCGCTCGGCCGGCACTGCGCAGTGGAAGCTGCCCGGCAGCAAGCGGCCAGTGGCGCTGTCTTCCAGCCGGTCAAGCAAGTGGCGCAGGATGCGAAAACTCGATGGCACGACACCGCTGGCGTCGCCCGAGTGCACCCCCTCGGTCAGCACCTCCACTTTGAGCGTGCCGCTGGCCATGCCGCGCAGGCTGTTGGTCAACCACAGCTGGTCGTAATTGCCGGCGCCCGAGTCTAGGCAAATCACCAGGCCGACGTCGCCCAGTCGTGGGCGCAGCGCGTCCAGATAAGGCAACAAATCGTACGAGCCGCTTTCTTCGCAGGTCTCAATCACACCAACGATGCGCGGATGCGCCACTTGCTGCGTCTGCAAAGCCTTGATCGCGGTGATGGCGGCGTAGATGGCGTAACCGTCGTCAGCACCGCCGCGACCGTAGAGCTTGCCGTCGAGGTATTTGGGTGTCCACGGCCCCAGCTCAGCGCGCCAACCGGTGAATTCAGGTTGCTTGTCCAGGTGCCCGTAGATCAAGACATTTTGACATCTGGCCCTTGTATCACCTGCGCTAGCAGCTATTTTTTTAGAAGCACCTGAAAACGCCGCCACTTCCACAAACAGCACCGGCGTGCGCCCGGGCAGGCGAACGATTTCCAGCGTCAGGCCGGCCACTTTTTGCGCCTGCACCCAATTGGCGGCGCTTTGCACCACCGAGTCGATGTAACCGTGCTGCTGCCAGTCGGCGTCGAACATCGGCGACTTGGCCGGCACTTCGATGTAACGCGACAGTTGACCGACCAGGTCGTCGTCCCACTGGCGGTTGATCTGGTCGGCGGCGGCGGCGGTGTTGAACACGCCGGCGGGCAGTGCTGCATTCATCAAATTCTCCTAGTCGGGGTATGGCCGAGCGCGGTGGCTTGGTTGCGAGCCAGCTTGGGCGGCGCGTTGACGGCAATCTGCCGCGGCCGCGGCGGTGGCGCCAGTTGCGTGGCGGTGCGTGGCGGTGATAGAGCGGGCGCCGCGGCCAATCTGGCCACCCCAGCGCCCCGGGCGCCCGATGCGCTGAGCTGGAACACCGAGACCGCTTGCTCAAGCCGGTGTGCCTGCTCGCGCAGGCTCTCGGCGGCGGCGGCCGACTGTTCAACCAAGGCGGCGTTTTGTTGCGTCATCTGGTCGAGCTCGCCAACGGCGGCGTTGACGCTGCCAATGCCATTGGACTGCTCGGCCGCGGCGGCGCTGATTTGCGCAATGATGTCGCTGACTTTCTGCACGGCGCTGACGATTTCGTTCATGGTGTCGCCGGCGTTTTGCACCAGCCGGGCGCCGGCGTCGACCTTGTCGACCGACGCGCCGATCAGCGCCTTGATCTCCTTGGCTGCCTCGGCGCTGCGCCCGGCCAGGCTGCGCACTTCGCTGGCCACCACGGCAAAACCACGGCCTTGCTCGCCGGCGCGCGCCGCTTCAACGGCGGCGTTGAGTGCCAAGATGTTGGTCTGAAAGGCAATGCCGTCGATGACGCCGATGATGTCGGCGATCTTGCGCGAGCTGTGGTTGATGTCGTTCATGGTGCTGACCACCTCGCCAACCACCGTGCCGCCGCGCACGGCGACTTCGGCGGCGCTGGCGGCCAGTTGGTTGGCCTGGCGCGCCGAGTCGGCCGAGTGCTGCACCGTGCCGGTGAGCTGAGCCATGCTGCTGGCGGTGCTTTGCAGGTTGCTGGCGGTTTGCTCGGTGCGCAGGCTCAGGTCCTGGTTGCCACTGGCAATCTCGGCACTGGCGTTGCCAATGCTCTGGGCGGCTTCGCGCACCAGCAGCAGGGCGTTGAGATAGCGCCCGCGCAAAGCTTCGGTCTGGCCCACCAACACGCCAATTTCGTCGCGCCGAGCCGACTGGAAAGTGTGCGTCAGGTCGCCGTGCGCCACCGCCGTCACCGCCGCCGTCAGCTCGCCCAGCGGTTGGCTGACGGCGCGGTGGATGGCAAAGTACAGCGTCACGCCCAACAACACGGCGGTGGCCCCCAGCAAGGCCCAGATGATGGCCATGTTGCGCCAGAACTGCGCCATGGCCTCAGCGGCGCTGACTTCGGCGACCAGCCACTGGTTGCCGGCAGCGGTTTTCTGGAACGTCGCCCAACGTTTCTCGCCGCTGTGGCCGAGCAGCGACGGCGCGTCCAGGCGGGTGCCACTGGCCTGCGCCGTCAGTGCCTTCAGGAACTCGCCGGCCTGCGCATAGGCCTCCAGCACCGGCTTGCCCTTGGCGCTGGGATGCACCAGAAAGCGCGCTTGCGCTGCGTCGCCCTTGGACTCGATCAGGTAGGCGCCGCCGCTATCAAAAAGCGCAGCTCGGCGAATCTGCTTTTCCAGCGCCGCCACCTGCAGGGAAATATCGGCACCTATGAAAAAGATTCCGACCACCTTGCCGTCGACCTTGATCGGTTCGTAATGCGTCATGTACGGCGTGCCGAACAACACCGCCGGGCCGGTGTAGCTTTGGCCGGCCAGCATCAACGGGTAGGCCGGATGGTTTTTGTCGAGCAGCGTGCCCATGGCGCGCGTGCCGTCCTGCTTTTTCAGCGAGGTGGTGACGCGCTCGAAGTCGTCGCCTTTGCGCGCAAACACGGTGGCGACGCCGCCGGTGTCCTTGTTGAATTTGTCGACCGCTGAAAAATCATTGTTGACCGGCACGCCAAAGCTCAGCACCTCGCCGGTGTCGGCGTTGTAGGTGGGCAGTGGGTCAAATTCGCTGCGAAAGCGGCTGAAATTGCGCGCGGCGATTTCGCGGTTAGTGCGCTCGGCGGCGTCGGCCACGTTGGCGACCCCGGCCAGGCGCTCGACGACGGCCGACTGGCGCATCGCCAGCGTGCTGCGCCACTCCAGAGCGCCGATGGCCACACCGACCAGCAGCAGTACCAGCGCCAACCCAACCAACGACCATACCGACAGTTGCCGCGCCACCAGTTTGGTGCCCGCCTTGGCCTGTTCTTGCTTCATGAAATTCTCCGGTTAACTCGGCCGCCACCGGCGGCGGCGCCTCAAGACTTACCCAGCAATGGATAGTCGGTATAGCCCTTGGCGCCACCACCGTAATAGGTGCTGCGATCGCCCTCGTTGAATGGCTTGTTGCGGCGTAAACGCTCCACCAGATCCGGGTTGGCGATGAAGGCACGGCCGAAGGCCACCAGGTCGGCGCCCTCGCGCACCTGTTGTTCGGCCAGCGCCTTGTCCAGCCCGTTGTTGACCATCCAGGCACCACGGCCGGCCGCGGCGCGGTAGGCGCGGCGCAGCCCGGTGTAATCGAACGGCCGATCGGGCAGCTCGCGCGGGCCGCCGGTGGCACCCTCGATGAGGTGCAGGTAGGCCAGGTTGAACACCGCCAGCTCGCGCACCAGATAGTCAAACAGCGGCTGCGGGTCGGGATCGAAGGCATCGTTGGCCGGCGTCACCGGCGACAAGCGGATGCCGACGCGCCCGGCGCCAACGGCGTCGGTCACAGCACGCACCACCTCCAGCGGAAAACGCGCGCGGTTTTCAATGCTGCCACCAAAGTCGTCGCGGCGTTGGTTGGCGCCGCTCTTGAGAAACTGGTCAAGCAAGTAGCCGTTGGCGGCGTGAATTTCGACGCCGTCAAAACCGGCAGTTTCAACCGCGTTGCGCGCAGCAGCGGCGTAGGCGTGGACGATGTCGGGCAACTCGTAGGCCTGCAGCGCGCGTGGCGCCGAGGTGTCGACAAACTCCGGCACGCCACCCTTGAGCAACACGGTCTTGGTTTTGGCGGTGATCGCCGACGGCGCCACCGGTGCGCCGCCGCCGGGCTGCAGACTGGTGTGCGAGACGCGCCCGACGTGCCAGAGCTGGCAAACGATTTTGCCGCCGCCGGCGTGGACGGCGGCGGTAACCTGCTTCCACGCTTCGACCTGCTCTTCGGCGTACAGGCCGGGCACGTCGGCGTAACCCTGACCCTGCTGGCTGATGGCGGTGGCCTCGGTGATGAGCAGGCCGGCGCTGGCCCGCTGGCTGTAGTACTGCGCCATCAGCGCGGTCGGCACGGCGTCTGGCGCGCGGTTGCGCGTCAGCGGCGCCATGACGATGCGGTTGCGCAACTGCAGGTCCCCGGCATGCACCGGATCAAACAGCGTGGCTTTGGAGTGCGGCATGATCATTCCTTGTAGTGAGCCTTCGCGGCAAGCCCTAGCGCGACAGTTTATAGACCGACGTGCCGGCCAGCAAGTTGGGCAGCCGGCGCACGACGGCGCCGTCTTGGATGCCGAAGTCGTCAAGGACTTTCAGACCGCTGGCCTGCGCCAACACACCGAGGTCGGCGTGCGTGCCGACGCGAATGTTCGGTGTGTCGTACCACTGGTAGGGCAGGCGCCGCGTCACCGGCATGCGTCCGCTCAGTACGCTCAGACGGTTCGGCCAGTGGGCAAAGTTGGGAAACGCGACGATACCGACGCGCCCGACCCGCACCGTCTCGCGCAACATCACTTCGGCGTTGCGCAGGTGTTGCAGCGTGTCGATCTGCAGCACCACGTCAAACGACGCGTCGGCAAACATCGACAGGCCTTCGTCAAGGTTGAGCTGGATGACGTTGACGCCGCGCTGCACACAGGCCAGCACATTGGCGTCGCTGATCTCGATGCCGTAGCCGCTGCAGCCGCGCGCGTGCTGCAGATACGCCAGCATGGCGCCGTCGCCGCAGCCCAGATCGAGCACCCGCGCGCCGCGCGGCACCAGCTCGGCCAGCGCCCGCTGGGTCGCGTTGATCGTG
>JBBIGT010000109.1:0-7773 GCA_037447395.1 Comamonadaceae bacterium
CCTCATCCTGGCGATACCCGCGGCGCGTTATGGTGATTTCGCAGACGACCTGAAAAAACTGCACAAGGGCCAGGATGCCGCCCAAGAATGGTGTGCAGAACCCACCTGGGCGACAAGCCGTCTGGTGATGGCACACGACCCCATTGCGGCGGCCAGGCGCACTACGTCAAGGTGGATTTGAAGGCGGATTTGTTCAGCTATCGGGTGATGCGCCTGCGCCTGAAGTCGTTGTTCGCAGCCCTGGATTTGACACCGCCCACCCCATCAGACTTGGCCAAACCCGTTTTGTAGTCTGCAGCTTAATGTCCGTTGCCAATGGAATCATGCACTTACTTGCCGGAAGTGTCGAACTTGAGCGGCTTGGGTCAATTCTTCAAGGAATTTTGCAACTGGGCCAGCGCTTCCTGATCTGCTTTGCCAAGTTGTTGGGCAGTTACGGATGCCAGTGCCGCCGTTGCAGCCTTGTGCTCGCCCGCCGCTAGCAGCTGCTGCGCCAGGTGCAGGCGCGGTATGGCGGCGGCGGGCGCAAGATTCACGGCCATTTGCAGGCTGGCGATGGCGCCGGCCCGCTGCCCGGCCAACGCCTGCGCCAAGCCCAAGGTATCGAGCACGTTGGCGTTACCGGGCATCAGCTGTGCGGCTTTGTGCGCGCTTTCAAGTGCTTGTGGTTGTTTGGCCTGAATCTGCGCCCATGCCAAGTCATTGAGGATCAGCGGGTTTCGCGGACTTTTCACCGCTGCCTTTTGCAACCACTCAACAGCTTTTTCCGGCTTGCCCTGGCGTTGCGCCCGCTGCGCCGCGTAGCCAAGCACCGTGACATCATCCGCAAACTTGCGCAAACTGGTTGCCAGCTCTTCGTCTGCAGCGGCGACCCGCCCGGTGTTGTCCAGCAGGCTCACCACCCGCAGCGGCGCCGCCGGGTTGGCGCCGGCCTTGGCGGCCAGGCTGTATTGCCTGAGCGCGTCATCGGCTTTGCCCGATTGCGCCAGCACATCGCCTTCAAGCAGCATGGCAGTCAGTTTATGGGGTTCAAGCTGGCCCAGCTCGCGCGCAACAGACAACGCTTCACGCGGGTTGTCGGGTGCCGTGAGTTTGACCAGGGCGATGTAGGCGCTGCTGTCAAAGGGGCGATCGGTGATCAGGCCCCTGAGCAGGGTGGCTGCAGAGGCCTTGCGGCTGGCAGCGGCCTCCAGCTCGGCCAGCTTCATCCGCCAGTCGGCGCGTTGCGGGTAGTTGGAAACGAGCTTGCGGTAAGTTTCGGCGGCCAGTTCAACTTTGCCAACGCGCTCATAGGTCTGGGCCAATAGGGCGGTCGCCGCTGCGGCAGGGTTGTTGACTGAGGCCCCGGACTGCGCAACGCTAAGAGCAACATCGGCATTGCCAACGCGAAACTGCTCTTGCACCAGCACCTCACGCAGGCGACTGGACGTGGGCTGCGCGACCAAGCCTTTTTCGAGCAACGCGATCAGCTCCTTGCTGCTTGCGCCATCGCGTCGTAGCAGGTCGGCAAACCCCAGGTAGGTTTGGTCGGTACTGGTCTTGCTGTCAACGGCTTTTTGAAACCGGCTGTGCAGCTCCTGCCGCTGTGCGGGTTCCTTGGCCAGCAACGTCAACGCACTCAGTGCCGCATCAAACCCAGGCTGGATATCGAGTGCCGCCAGTGTGGCGCGCCAAGCGCCCTCCAGGTCTTTCTGATAACCCCGCGCCACGGCCTGCACCAGATGAGACTGCGGGTCTTTGGGGCGCGACTGGAGCGCATGGTCGGCCAGTTGCTGCACCCGCGCGGCGTCACCCGAGCGCATGGCGATCGAGATGATCTGGTCACGCACGACGGGGTCCTCCTGACCCAGCTCGGTGGCTTTGGCGAGCAAGGCAGCAGCGGCAGACTTGTCGCCTTGCCGGGCTTTAAGTTCACTTAAGCGCAGCAGCCCGGACGCATCATTGGGATGGGTAGCAACCAGACTCTCCAGCGAGGCGACCGCTTTCTTGGTGTCTCCAAGCCTTAATTGGGCATCGGCCAGCAAAGATAGCAGCCGCTCGTCGGTTGGCGCAACGCTGAGACCGTGGCGAATGGTGTCCGCTGCCTCCAGTGGCTTGCCCAGCTGGAGTTGGATGGCCGCCTGCAATTGCAGCGCCCTGACTGAATAGGGATACGACTTGAGAATTTTTCTCATCCGGCTGTCGGCCATTTGCAAGTCGCCTTTTTGAAGTTCGGCGGCCGACGCCAGCAGGACAGCCTGCAAATGCTCGGGCGAGACCGCCAGCACCTTGAGGGCGGCGGCATGGCTGTCATCGGTGCGGCCTTCACGCCCCAGAAAGACGGCATCCAGGTAATAGGTCCAAAAGTAATTGGGGGCCATTTTTTTGAGCTGACTGCGCAGGGGTTTTGCGGCATCGAAGTTGCCCGCCGACATCAGTGCTTCAGCGTATTCACCAACCAGGCCCCGGTGCCAAGGCGCGGCATCGCGAGCCTGCTTGATCGATTCGAGCGCCTTGGCTGGGTTGCCAACGGCGCTGTAGACCCGGCTCAGTGCCCGTAGCGTCCACCAGGACGCCGTCGTGTCGGACGACTGGGCACTAAGTTCTGCCAGCGCTTGCGTGGGTTGGCTGTTGGCCAGCAGCAATTGCGCTTTGGCCAAGCGTACCGCGGACGTATTGACAGAGACTGCTTTGAGTTGACTTTCGGCCTGGGGAATGCGCCTTTGGCCGACTTCAGCAATAGCAACCAACGCCCTGATATTGCTTTCAGCTTCAGGGGATTTGAGGTGACGATCTGTGAATTCCCGAACCAGCGGTTCGAGCTTGCCCACTTCCAGCATCACGGTGGCGATTCTCGGCACCAGTTGATCGGCATCACCGCCATTTTCAAGTGCTTTGCGCAAATGATGCTCAACGCTGGGCGGGTCAAAGGTATGTTCAAACGCGTCGGCCAGCGCCAACCGGGCCTCGACGGACTCAGGTTTGTCCTGTACTGCGTTCTTGAATTCAATGACCGCAGAGGCATAGTCCCCCTTAGCCATGTGTTCTGACCCTGCCACCATGGGACCTTTGCCACACCCCGTCAGCATGACCGAAAGAACGACAGCAGATAAACACCCCGGCAGGTGGTGCGGAAAACTCAAAGGATCGTGGCGCGTCGTCATGTCAGTACTCCCTACGGTTAGCTAAATTGAAAGTTTGGCTACACCGTCATCATATTTCACTGCACACCACCCAACGCCCGCCATTACACCGCCAGCCACTCGCGGCTGACCGCAGGAGTGCTTTGCAGTTCGGCGGTGCTGCCGGTAAAGACGATGCCACCGTGGCCCATCACCGCGCAACGGTCGGAAACGGCCAGCGCGATGGTCAGTTTCTGTTCGATCAGCAACACCGAGATGCCTTTGGCTTTCAGCGTTTGTAAAAACTGCCCAACCTGTTCGACGATTTTCGGCGCCAGACCTTCGGTTGGCTCGTCGATGATGATCAGATCGGGGTCGCCCATCAGCGTGCGGCACAGGGTCAGCATTTGCTGCTCGCCACCCGACATCACGCCGGCATCGATCGCCCGGCGTTCGCCCAACCGGGGAAACAACTGGAACATGTCGTCGATCGACCAGCGCCCGGCCTGGCGCGCGCTTTTTTGCCCAAGCAACAGGTTCTGTTCGACCGTCAACTTGGAGAATATTTCGCGTTCTTCGGGCACGTAGCCGATGCCCAGCTGGGCGATCTGAAACGTCTTTTTGCCAAGAATTTCCTGGCCTTTGAAGCGCAACGAACCGGTGGCGTCGACCAAGCCCATCACCGCCTTGGCGGTGGTCGACCGGCCCGACCCATTGCGCCCGAGCAGCGCGACGATCTCGCCCTTGCCCACCGACAACGACACACCATGCAGCACATGGCTCTTGCCGTAGTAGGCGTGGAGCTTGTCAATCTGCAACATTACACCGCCCCCGCCTGCGCGCCTACTGGTGCGCCCAGATACGCCTCTTGCACGCGGGCGTTGGCACGCACCGCGTCCGGTGTGTCAAAGGCCAGCAGTTCGCCATAGACGACCACGGCAATTCTGTCCGCCAGCCCAAATACCACGTCCATGTCGTGCTCTACTGTCAATAGCGTCTTGCCCTCGGTGACCTGCCTTATCAGCTTGATGAAATGGCGCGTTTCAAGCTTGCTCATGCCGGCGGTCGGCTCGTCGAGCAAGACCACCTGCGCGCCGCCGGCAATGGTGATACCGATTTCCAAAGTACGCTGCTCGGCGTAGGTCAGGTTCATCGCCAGCGTGTCGCGTTTTTTGTCGAGGTGGATGCGCTCCATCAACTCCTGCGCGCGGTCGTTGGCGTCGTCCAGGTTCATCAGAAATTTCAGAAAGGTGTACTTGTAGCCCAGGCTCCACAGCACGCCGCAGCGCAGGTTCTCAAAGACGCTGAGCTTGGGGAAGATGTTGGTGATCTGGAAGCTGCGGCTCAAGCCCAGCCGGTTGATCTGGTAGGGCTGCATGCTCACTATATTCTGGCCATTGAGCAAGATTTGCCCCGACGTCGGTTCGATGCGGCCGCTGATCAGGTTGAACAGCGTCGACTTGCCCGCGCCGTTGGGGCCGATGATGCCGACTCGCTCGCCGGCGCGCACCGCCATGCTGACGCCGCGGATGATGGGCGTCTTGCCAAAGGTCTTGCGTAAATCCTTGAGCTGCAGCGCGGGGGTAGGGTTGGAGGTAGGGGCTTGCGTGCTCATGCGGTCTCGCGGCGCTTGATTTCCTGCTCGATCTGTTCGTTGGCTTCGCGCCATTGGCGGGCAAATTGGCGCCGGCACAGCTCGAACAGCGCCACCCCGGTGGCCGTGGTGTAGAGCGCGCCAAACCAGCTCGCCAGCCCATGTGCGTTGAGTGTGGCGCCCATGAAGGCCAGCTCCGGCCCCATGGCGGCGTTGAGCTGCAGGTGATAGACCATCTCGACCATCGCCGCCGCGCCACCCAAAGCCACCAACGCCGTCGCCGCCAGGCCCAGATAACTGACCCACAAGCGGCGCAGAAAACCAAACGCCGCCAGCCGCACGTTCATCATCAGCAAGGCGGCCACGCCGCCGGGCGCGTACATCACCATGAACAGAAAAATCAACCCCAAGTACAGCAGCCAGGCCTTGGTGAACTCGGACAACAGCACGAACGCCAGCACCATCAAAACGGCGCCCAGAATTGGCCCAAAAAAGAACGTCGCGCCGCCCAGAAAGGTAAACAGCAAGTAGGCGCCGCTGCGGTAGCCGCTGACCACCTCGGAAGTGACGATCTCAAAGTTAAGCGCCGCCAGTCCGCCCGAGATGCCGGCAAAAAAAGCCGCGATCACGAAGGCGATGTAGCGCACCACCTGCGGGTTGTAACCGACGAAGGCGACGCGTTCGGGGTTGTCGCGCACCGCGTTGAGCATGCGCCCCAGCGGCGTACGCGTAAAGGCGTACATCAGACCGGTGCAGACAAAGGTGTACACTGGTACGCAGCGGTAAAGCTGAATCTGCGGCCCATACGTGATGCCAAACGGTTTGCCGCCGGCGACCCGGTTGCCCGAGATACCGCCCTCGCCGCCAAAAAACTCAGGGAACATCAGCGCCATCGCCCACACCAGTTCGCCCACACCAAGCGTGATCATGGCAAACGGGGTGGCGGCCTTCTTGGTCGTGACCCAGCCCAAAAGAACAGCGACCGCGGCGCTGGCCACACCGCCGACCAGCGGGATCAGGCTGACCGGCAGCGCCAGGCCACCGCTAACCAGATTGAGCGTGTGCATCGCCAAAAAGGCACCCATACCCGAATACACCGCGTGACCAAAGCTGAGCATGCCGCCCTGGCCCAGCAACATGTTGTAGCTCAGGCAGACGATGATGGCGATGCCCATCTGACTCAAGAGCGTCTGGCTCAGGCTGCTGGTAAACAACAGCGGCGCGGCCAGCAGGATCAACGCATAACTGCCCCAGATGATCCAGCGCCCCAGATCGATCGGATGCACCATGTACGCACCGGCGCGCCTCGGAGGCAAAGAAAACCACAGCCGCATCAGTCTTCCCGCGTCCCAAGCAGCCCCTTGGGCCGAAAAATCAGCATCAGCACCAGCAGCAGGTAGGGCAGGATCGGCGCCACCTGGCTGACCTTGAGTTTGAGCACGGCGTAACCCGGCGTCTGCGACGTCACCGCCCAGCCGACGCCTTGCAACAAAGACTGCAGCGACGCGTCAATCGCCACCGCAAAAGTCTGCAACAAGCCGATCAACAGCGACGCCAAAAACGCCCCGGCCAGCGATCCCATGCCGCCAACGACCACCACCACAAAGATGATGCCGCCCACGGCCGCGGCCATGCCCGGTTCGGTGACAAAGGCGTTGCCGCCAATGACGCCGGCCAGGCCCGCCAGCGCGCAGCCGCCGCCAAACACCAGCATGAAGACGCGCGGCACGTTGTGCCCCAGCGCCTCGACCATGTGCGGGTGCGTCAGCGCCGCCTGGATCACCAGGCCGACGCGGCTGCGCGTGAGCAACAGCCACAGCGCCGCCAGCATCGTCAGCGCCACCGCCATCATGAACGCGCGATACATCGGAAACTGCGTGCCGTAGAGCGTGAACAGGGCGCCGTCCAGCGCGGCGGGCACGCGGTAGTCAACCGAGCTGCGGCCCCACACCAATTGCACCAGTTCCAAGACGATGTAACTCATGCCGAAGGTGATCAACAACTCGGCGACGTGCCCGTACTGGTGCACGCGGCGCAGCACGTAGCGCTCAAACGCCGCACCGACGACGCCCACGCCCAACGGCGCCAGCAGCAGCGCCGGCCAAAAGCCGAGCCAGCCGGTGAGCGTGTAGGCAAAGTAGGCGCCGAGCATGTAGAACGACGCATGGGCGAAGTTGAGCACCCCCATCATGCTGAAGATCAGCGTCAGGCCCGAGCTGAGCATGAACAGCAACAGCCCGTAGCTGACGCCGTTGAGCAGCGAGATGGCAAAAAACTCCATGCAGCGTCAATCCGCCCGAGTATCAGCCCGGGCGCTTCATCTGGCAGCTGGTGGGCGTGCTGGCAACGTACGGATCCATCTGCTTGATTGGCGCGAAGGTGTAGCCGGTGTTCTCGACGCTGTACGGGTACTTCTTGTCGACCTTCTGCCACTTGGTCACAAACATCGCCTGCTGCAACTGGTGGTCGGACTTGCGCATCTGCACCTCGCCGGCAAAGCTCGGCACGCTCAAGCCTTCCAGCGCCGCGGCAACCTTGACCGGGTCGATCGACTTGGCTTTGGCGATGGCGCCGCTGAGCAGGTTGATGCCGTTGTAGGTGGCGTAGGTGTAGTAGTCGTCGTTGAATTTTTTCTTGTACTCGCTGGCCAGCGCGCCAATGGCGCCGGGCTGGTTGGCCGAGCCGTAGGCGATGACATAGACCTCACCCTCGCCGCCGGCGGCCAGCGCGGTCGGCGTGCCGGTGACCTGCGCGTAGTAGGTGTACATCGGCAGCTTCAGCCCCGAGTCGTTGAGCGCCTTGACGAACAGCGTCAAATCGGCGCCCCAGTTGCCGGTGACGATGGTGTCGGCGCCCGACTGCTTGATCTTGGCCACATACGGCGCAAAGTCTTTCACCTGGCCGATCGGGTGCAGGTCTTCGCCAACGATCTTCACGTCCGGGCGCTTGCGCGCAATGGCCTCCTTGAAGTACTTGGCCACTTGCTGGCCGTGCGAGTAATTCTGGTTGAGCAGGTAGACCTTGCTGACCTTGGGCTGGTCTTTCATGAAGCTGGTCAGCGCCTCCATCTTCATCGAG
>JBBIGT010000110.1:0-7768 GCA_037447395.1 Comamonadaceae bacterium
AGCCCTTTTTCTGTCTGCGTAAGCAGCTATCAAATCAGATGCACTCAAGGATCGCGCGTTAACGCCTTCGACGCACAGCACGCGCGAGTCCGTCAGCAGCTTGGGGTGCAGTTGGGCGCTGCCCACGTCGACCCCCACAACAAAGCGGGCGCCGCGCTGCAACAGGCAGTCGGTGAAGCCGCCGGTGCTCTGGCCGACGTCCAGGCACTGCAGATTGGCCACCGACAGCCCGACCGTGGCCAGCGCCGCGTCCAGCTTGAGGCCGCCACGCGACACATAGCGCGCCTCTGCGTCGTCGAGCAGTTGCACGGGCGCATCGTCGGGCACCTCGTCGCCATTCTTGGCCACGCGCCGCCAGGCGTCACCCTGGCGCCACTGCACGCCCGCTGCAATCAGGCGCTGCGCCTGGCTGCGGGTGCTGGCCAGCCCACGCTGCACCAGCAGTTGGTCAATGCGCATACGCCTCCAAGTTGTGCCTCACAGGCGATTTCGGGGTGGTTCAATACCGGTAGGTCTCGGCCTTGTACGGGCCGGCCTTGTTCACGCCGATGTAGGCAGCCTGCGCGTCGGTCAGCTCGGACAGCTGCGCGCCGACTTTTTTCAGGTGCAGGCGCGCGACTTTTTCATCCAGGTGCTTGGGCAGCACGTAAACCTTGCCCACCTTGTATTGCTTGGACTTGGTGAACAGCTCGATCTGCGCGATGGTCTGATTGGCAAAGCTGGAGCTCATCACAAAGCTCGGGTGGCCGGTGGCGCAACCCAGATTCACCAAGCGGCCTTTGGCCAGCAGAATGATGCGCTTGGCCGGGGTCTTGCCCTTGGCCGGGAAGATCACATGGTCGACCTGCGGCTTGACCTCTTCCCACTTGCATTTGGCCAGCGAGGCGACGTCGATTTCGTTGTCGAAGTGGCCGATGTTGCAAACGATCGCCTGGTCTTTCATGGCGGCCATGTGCTTGTAGGTGATGACGTTGAGGTTGCCGGTGGCGGTAACGAAGATGTCGCACTTGTCGGCGGCGTATTCCATCGTCACGACCTTGAAGCCTTCCATCGCCGCCTGCAGTGCGTTGATCGGGTCGATCTCGGTCACCCAGACCTGGGCGCTCAGGGCACGCAAGGCCTGCGCGCAACCCTTGCCGACGTCGCCGTAACCAGCGACCACGGCGATCTTGCCGGCGATCATCACGTCGGTGGCGCGCTTGATGCCGTCAACCAGCGACTCGCGGCAGCCGTACAGGTTGTCAAACTTGCTCTTGGTCACCGAGTCGTTGACGTTGATCGCACGCAGCAGCAGTTCGCCCTTGGCGCTCATGTCGTTCAGACGGTGCACGCCGGTGGTGGTCTCTTCGGTCACGCCGACGATGTTCCTGATGCGCCGGCTGTACCAGGTGGGGTCGACGGCGAGCTTGGCCTTGATGGCGGCAAACAGGCAGGTTTCTTCTTCGCTCGTGGGTTGATCGAGCAGCTTGGGGTTTTTCTCGGCCTTGGTGCCCAGATGCATCAGCAGCGTGGCGTCGCCGCCGTCGTCGAGAATCATGTTGGGGCCTTCGGCGGCGCTGCCCTTCTTGCCACCGAATTCAAAAATGCGGTGCGTGTAGTCCCAGTAGTCGGTCAGCGACTCGCCCTTGACGGCAAAGACCGGCGTGCCACCGGCGGCAATGGCCGCAGCAGCGTGATCCTGGGTCGAGAAAATATTGCACGACGCCCAGCGCACCTGCGCGCCCAGCGCTTTCAGGGTTTCGATCAATACGGCAGTCTGGATCGTCATGTGCAGGCTGCCGGTGATACGCGCGCCTTTGAGCGGCTGGCTCTTGGCAAATTCTTCCCGAATGGCCATCAGGCCGGGCATTTCGGTCTCGGCGATGTTGAGTTCCTTGCGCCCCCAGCCGGCCAGGCCGATGTCGGCAATGACGTAGTCGGACGTTGGCGCGGCTGGCACAGACCGGACGGGTTTGCTGGATTGGACGGATTTTTTCGACGCAGGGCGCATGGTTCACTCCAAAGTACAAAAGTAAAACCACGGGGCTGGGGGAATCAACCGGAAAGACTGTCTCACCGCACCAGTACCGTGGGTGAGCGCCGTTGGGGTGCGCTGCAGCGACGGCGGCAGCGGTTTCCGAGCCTCACCCAGCACCGGCATTTTCTGCGCGATATGGGCTGCAACGCTCCTCGGAGTGGCGCGGATTTTAGACAAAAAAAAGCCATCCGAAGATGGCTTGTAAAGTTCCTCAGGGAGGAACGTCGTTGGAAACTTCTCAATGAACCAAGTTTCTTTGCTTCGAGACTGTGACAGCAGCTGGGACGTACTCTATCGGTCGCTGCAGCGCTTGCCTATCCCCCGTTAGAGTGAATTTGTGGGTGTCAGCGCAAAAAAATGACCTTTTTTCGGGCTTTTCCCCAGACAGACCTCGCTTGTCGCGTCAAAACCCGACGCTTCGACGCCCCTCAGTCTGGCAGCCAGGGATTCAGCGGCGGCCCCTCAGCGCGGCAGTTCGATGACAAAACAGGCGCCGCCGTCCGGGCGGTTTTCACAGAACGCGCGCCCGCCGTGGCGCTCGGCGATCGACTTCACCAGCGCCAGCCCCAAGCCGACGCCGCCGTCGCGTTCAGTCGCGCCGGGCAGACGGTAAAACGGCTCAAAAATGCGCTGACGCAGCGCCTCGGGCACGCCGGGGCCGCGGTCGCAGACACGCACCGCCACGCAATGCCTGCCCTGCGTAGCCTGCTGTACCGCGGCGTCCTGCTGGTTGACGGCTGCCAGCGCCAGCGTGATCTCACCGGCACCGTGACGACGGGCGTTTTCGAGCAAATTGCGCACCGCCCGGCGCAGCAATTTGGCCACGCCCGGCACCTCCAGTTCGGCCAATGGCGCGGCAGGCGTGCCGTCGGCAAACTGGAACTGCAGCTCGGCGTCAACACGGGCGCATTCCTCGGCGGCCAGACCGACCAGGTCGACCGCCTCCACCGTACCCAGGTCACTCTCGCGCGCGTCGAGCCGGCTGGCCAGCAAGATTTCTTCGATCAACTGGTCCAGCTCGGCAATGTTGCGGGCAATCTCGGCGCTAAACGCCGGCGTGGCGCTGGGGCCCAGCAGCTCCAGCCCCATGCGGATGCGCGTCAGCGGCGAGCGCAACTCGTGTGAGGCGTTGGCCAGCAGTGACTTTTGCGACGCCAGCAACGCCTCGTGCGACTGCACCAACGTCTGCACGCGCTCGGCCGCCTGATTGAAGCGCCGCGCCAGAAAAGCTACTTCGTCGCTGCCGCTTTCGCTGACGCGCGCCGACAAATCACCGGCGCCCCAGCGCTGCACGCCGTCTTGCAAGCGCTCCAGCCGGCGCGTGAGGGTGCGCACAATCGGGTAGGTGGCCAGCGCCACGGCGATGCCGACCCACACCAGCATCCAGGCAAAACCAAATGGCGGGCGGCTCCAGATCGACCCCGGCCCGCGCATGAAGCGCATGTGCATGGTCTGGCCGTCGTGCATGCGCACCATGAATTCGGGGGCGCCGGGCCGCTCGGCGTTGGCGACGGCGTTTTCCTCCGGCGCCAGACCGCGCGGGCGCCCGCGACCGATGATCTGGCCCGACTCGTTGCGCACCACCACGTCGCGCAGCGGCGGCTCGGCGGCTAGCCGCCAGGCCCAGCCGACCAGCAAAGTGAGCACCGCCACCGCCAGCACCACCGCCAGCCAGATGCGTACGTAGAGTTTGTTGAACATGGGTTTCAGTCTTGTTGACGCGCAAGCACGTAACCCACGCCGCGCACCGTCAGGATGCGCTTGGGTGCTTTGGCGTCGGCCTCGATGGCGGCACGGATGCGACCCATGTGCACGTCGATCGAGCGGTCAAACGCCTCCAGCTCGCGCCCGCGCACGGCCTCCATGATCTGCTCACGGGTGAGCACGCGCCCGGCGCGCTCGGCCAGCGCCACCAGCAAGTCGAACTGGTACGACGTCAGCTCGCACGTCTGTGCGCCGACGCGCACGACGCGCGCGTCGCGGTCGATCTCCAGCGCGCCAAAACGCAGCACGCTGGTCGCGGCCGGCGCGGCGGCCCGATCGCCATGGCGGCGCAGCACGGCGCGGATGCGCGCCAACAACTCACGCGGCTCAAACGGCTTGGGCAAGTAATCGTCGGCGCCCATCTCCAGACCAATGATGCGATCCATCGGGTCGCCCTTGGCGGTGAGCATCAGCACCGGTGTGGCCGCCAGCGCACCGGGCAGCGCGCGGATACGCCGGCAGACCTCCAGCCCGTCGAGATCGGGCAGCATCAGGTCGAGAATGACCAGTTGCACCGGCTTGTCCTGCAACGCGGCCAGGCCGCTGTGGCCGTCGCCGGCGTGTGCCACCACGTAGCCCGACTGGCCAAGATAGTCGCGCACCATGGCGGCCAGGCGGGCGTCGTCTTCGATCATCAGCAAAGCTTGGTTCATGCAGCCAGTCTAGCCAATGTCGGTTGCCGGGCAATATCCTGCGCGTAAAGCTTGGTAAAGATCGCTATCAATAAAATTGCTGCAGACGCCCTATTTAACTGGGCTAGAGGCCAACTTGACTCTTGACGCCAGCCAGACCAGCAGCAGCACCGGCAGGCCTAAGCAGGCGGTCGCGACAAAGAAGTTGGTGTAGCCGAAACTGTCGACGTAGCGCCCCGAGTAGCCGGCCAGAAATTTGGGTAGCAGCAGCATCATCGAGCTAAACAGTGCGTACTGCGTGGCCGAGTAGTTGACGTTGGTCAGGCTGGACAAATAGGCGATGAACGCCGCCGAGGCCATGCCGCCGGCCAGGTTGTCGGCCGAGATCACAAAGATCAGCCCGGTCAGGTCGTGCCCGCGCGTGCTCAGCAGCGCAAACAACAGGTTGCTGGCGGCACTCAGCACAGCGCCGAGCATCAGCACCCGCATGACGCCCAGACGCAGCGCCAGGGCGCCACCGACAAACGCGCCGACCAGCGTCATGATGACGCCAAACACCTTGGTCACTGCGGCGACCTCGTCTTTGCTGTAGCCCATATCGACATAAAACGGATTGGCCATGATGCCCATGACCACGTCGCTGATTCGGTAGACGGCGATCAAGGCCAGAATCAGCGCAGCGTGCCAACCGTAGCGGCGTAAAAAATCGGCGAACGGCTCGATCAGCGCACTGCGCAACCAGTCGGCCAGGCTCTTGGCCGGCGCCAGCGTGGTGCGTTGCGGCTCGGGCGACAGCAACACCGTCAGTACGCCCACCGCCATGCTGGCGGCCATCACCAAGTACGCCGTGCGCCAGGCGCCCATCTGGTAGCCGGCAACGCCATCAGCGCCGGCGCGCGCGGCGATCCACAACACGCCGGCGCCGGCCCAGATCATCGCCAGGCGATAGCCGGTTTGGTACGCCGCCGCCAGCGCCGCTTGGCGCTCGGCGCCGGCCGACTCGATGCGAAACGCGTCCAGCGCGATGTCTTGCGTGGCCGACCCAAACGCCACCGCCAGCGCGCCCCAGACCACCGGGGTCAAGGCGACCTGCGGGTCGTTGGTGCTCATCGCCAACAGACCGGCGATGATGACCCCTTGGGACAACAACAACCAGCTGCGCCTGCGCCCGAGCCAGCGTGTCAGGAACGGAATCGGCAAACGATCGACCAGCGGCGCCCAAACCCACTTGAAGGCGTAGGCCAAACCGACCCAGCTTAGATAACCAATGGTCGTGCGGTCAATGCCCGCCTCACGCAGCCAAAAACTCAGCGTCCCCAAAACCAACAGCAACGGCAGACCGGCCGAAAAGCCCAGCAGCAGCATCCTGGGGGAGAAAAACATGATGGGGTCAGAAAAACATGATGGGGTCAGGTCTTGCATTCATGCATTGGCACCGACGCGCTCGCCATTGTCTTGACTTTGGCACCTTCAGCACGTCGCACCGCCCGGCTGACGGTGGCATAGTGCACATCAAAAGCCTGGGCGACGGCTTGCATAGTGTAGTCGCCCGACGCGTAGGCAGCGGCCATGCCGTGCCGCGGGTCGGCACAGGCTTGCACGTAATGGGCCAGCGGTTGTGCCAAGGGCCGGCGTTGGGCGCGGGGGACTTCGCCAATGCGCTCGCTGGCTTGCGACTGCAAGCTGGCCAGAAAATCGTCGCTGCCCAGGTAAATCTGCCCGCGCAGCTGGTCCCACAGGCTGGGTAAACCGACACCGGCACGGACAAAGTCGCGATAACGCGCCACCGCCACGGCACGATCGACGCCAAATTGCCCCAGCAGCCAATCGGTCTGGAACCAAGACGGCGATGGCGTTTGCCCAGTCATTGCGGCGTAGGAACTCCAGGGCCACTGCGCCGCGTCAGCCACCATGCCGGCGCGCACCGGGTTGAGCACCACGTAGCGCGACAACTCCAGCAGATAGCCCTCGCGCTCGATCAAAATCGCTTTGTAACGCCCCTGAAAAACGTGACCGACGCGCTCGTAACGGCGATTGACGTGCTGCGTGTACACGCCATTGAGCTGGCGCATGCCCTGTGACAAATTGCCCTCTACCGTCTCGAGCACCAGATGGTAGTGATTGCTCATCTGGCACCAGGCGTGGCACACCCAGTTGAATCGCTCGCAGACCTGCTCCAGCACGCGCAACCAGGCACGCCGGTCGGCGTCGTCAAAAAAGATGGACTCGCGCCGGTCGCCGCGGGAAGTCACATGATACAAACCACCGGCAAGTTCAATGCGTAAAGGTCGTGCCATGGATGCATCCTAAAAAATGTGTTAATGCAAGACCTGACCCCATGACCTTACCCGTGACCCCATGACCTTACCCGGACCGCTGCGCCGCCACGTAGGAGTCCAGCAAACGGCGGATCATGCGCTGGTATTGCGTCTTATGCTTGGAAGCTTCAGACTTGAAGAAGTCAACGCTGGTCTTGCTCAGGGCCAGAGTCACTTTGACACCGTCTTCCCGAAATGCCAATTCGGCGGGCGTGGGCAAAAAGTCTGCAATTACTTCGATGTCGCCCAACGGCTCATCTGTGTAAGTTATTTTCTTTTTCATACACGGCCTTTCCTTTACGCCAATATCCAGCTCCAATGATCCGAATGACCTGACGGCGATAGGTGAACCGCACCGTCAGCACACCGCCCTGCACCCGGCCAAAACAGTAAAACCGTTCCTCGGCATCACTGTGCCCAAGGTCACGCGCAATGATGCGATGCGGATCAGCAAACGCAGCCTGCGCATCCATAAAACGGACATGATGTTTCGCAAGGTTTTCTTCGTTCTTGTTGTCATCCCATTCAAACCTGACTTTAGCCATCCTTGCATTTTAGTTGACGCAGCGACAATTAACCATACTTTTATATGGATGAACGGCACTATTACACCGGAGGTCTGCGAGCAAACCGGTGCAACAGTCCGACTACGATTGTTTGGTAAGGCACACACCTTCTTCCAGTGCGCGTGCCTTATGCGTTGATTGGCTTTTTGACGGCGGCCGTGCCCCCCAAGACTCGGCGCTGGTGCTGCCCAACGTCATTGCGCACAACCCGAATGCGGTGATCGAGGTGCTTGCGGCCTGAGCGTGTTGACCGCCTGATCTTTACTCCATCAACTTGCTCTTTATTTAAGAGCGTGTTGCGCTTTCAGCGCGAGGGCTAGGACGTAATAAGGCGCTGCTCCTTTTTGGCTTCGATGCCGCTCCGATGCAGAGTTGACCCGTGAACGCCTGGCCGAGGTGCTCCCCAAAATCCAGCATGACGGCGACGGCATTCAACACAAACCCGCCAACGCATAAACGCCGATTTCACCT
>JBBIGT010000111.1:0-7357 GCA_037447395.1 Comamonadaceae bacterium
CGCCGGTGCGCTGCCGGCTTGGCTGGCGCCGGTGCAAGTGATGGTGCTCAATATCACTGACGGGCAAGCTGACTATGTTCAAAAAGTCGCGCAAACGCTGCAAAATCAAGGGTTTAGGGTGCAGACCGACCTGCGAAACGAGAAAATCACGTATAAAATACGCGAGCATTCGTTGCAGAAGGTGCCTTATCTGGCGGTCATTGGTGACAAGGAAATGGCGTCTGGTGCTGTTGCAGTGCGCGCCCGGGGTGGTCAAGACCTTGGAGTCATGTCGGTTGACGAATTTGCCAAGATCCTGTCCGCTGATGTTTCCCGAAAATCAAACGTTTGATTTTTTGACACCGCTTGGACGGGGGTGGATTTGCGCGGCTGAGCCACTCGGTGTGGCAGTTTTTTTGTGAAGGATTGAGTCATCGCTACCGAAATTCGTGATCGTCGCCACCGCGAGGAACGCAAACACCGGCTGAACCGGGAAATCATGGTGCCAGAAGTGCGTCTGTCTGGTGTGGAAAACGAGCCGCTGGGTATTGTCAGCATCCAGGACGCGTTGCGCATGGCCGGTGAGCTGGATGTTGATTTGGTGGAAATTGCGGCGACGGCCACGCCCCCGGTTTGTCGTTTGATGGATTACGGCAAGTTCAAGTACCAGGAGCAAAAAAAGGCCGCTGAAGCCAAGGCCAAACAGACGGTGATCGAGATCAAAGAGATCAAGTTCCGTCCGGGTACCGACGAAGGCGACTACAACATCAAAATGCGCAACGTCAAGCGCTTTTTGGCTGAGGGTGACAAGTGCAAGATCACGCTGCGCTTTCGCGGACGCGAGATCACGCACCAGGATCTGGGTACGGCTTTGCTGAACCGCATTCGTGACGAGTTGGCCGACCTGATCGTCGTCGAGCAGTTCCCCAAGCTCGAAGGGCGGCAGATGATCATGATGATTGCGCCCAGTCGCAAGAAGGCGGCGACGGCCAAGCCGGCAACTGCCGAGGTTGCGGCGGCGTAGAAGGATTTGTCGGTAACGTCTGTCAAAGGCGTGACCGACAGAGTGACAGGCTTGTCCTGTTGCGAAACGGCGGTGGGTTCGTCCTGCTGCTGCACAGTGGCTCGGGGCCATCAAGGCTGCAAAGTGTTTGCAGACGCCTCACGAGCACAATGTTAAAAGGAGCATGCAAATGCCCAAAATGAAGACCAAGAGCGCGGCGAAGAAACGCTTCCGCGTCCGTCCAGGTGGTACCGTCAAACGCGGTCAAGCCTTCAAACGTCACATTCTGACCAAGAAGACCACCAAAAATAAACGCCACTTGCGCGGTGCAACCGCTGTCCATGAGACCGATATGGGTCGCATGGCGCAGATGCTGCCCTGTCGTGGCCTTTGATTAACGACGAACAAGGAGTAACACAATGCCTCGCGTCAAACGTGGTGTCACGGCTCGCGCCCGCCACAAAAAAGTTCTGGCCCTTGCAAAAGGCTTCCGTGGTCGCCGCGGTAATGTTTTCCGGATCGCCAAAGAAGCGGTCATGAAAGCCGGGCAATACGCCTACCGTGACCGTCGTGCCAAGAAGCGTGTCTTCCGTCAGTTGTGGATTGCCCGTATCAATGCCGCTGCGCGTCAGTGCGGCATGACGTACAGCCAGTTCACCAACGGGCTCAAGAAGGCGTGCATCGAGATCGACCGCAAGGTACTGAGCGACATTGCCATCCACGATATGCCGGCTTTTGCCGGAATCGTGGCTCAGGTCAAGGCCAAGCTGGCCGCTTGAGCAAGCCGTAGTTTGCTATTTAAAACGTAGCTCACGAGGCAATATGGACAGGGGCTAGAGCTTGAAAAAGCCCTAGCCCTTTTTCCTTGATTCGAAACCACCCTGCTTTGCAGTTTCCTATGAACGACCTGACCACCGTTGTCGACAGCGCCCGCGCGGCGTTTGCACTGGCCCAGACACCTGCCGACCTGGAAAACACCAAGGCGCAGTACCTCGGCAAAGCCGGACGCATCACCGAGATGATGAAGGGCATGACCGCCCTGTCGGTCGACGAGAAAAAGTCGCGCGGTGCGGCGATCAACCAAGCCAAGCAAGCGATTGAATCAGCACTCAACGCCCGCCGGCAGGCTCTGGCCGACGCGCAATTGCAGGCCCAGTTGCAGGCCGAGGCGTTGGACGTCACGTTGCCCGGGCGCCAGCGCGGCCAGGGCGGACTGCACCCGGTGTCGCTGACGCTGGAACGCATTGAGGCCATCTTCGGTTCGATGGGCTTTGCCGTGGCGCAAGGCCCCGAGATCGAATCCGACTGGTTCAATTTCACCGCGCTCAACACGCCAGAAAACCACCCGGCGCGCTCGATGCACGACACTTTTTACGTCGAGGGCGGTAGCGAGCATGCGCCCAACCTGCTGCGCACGCACACCAGCCCGATGCAGATTCGCCACGCCGTGCAGCACGTCAAGAAGTACCGCGCCGCCGCCCAGGATGGTGGCCGAGGTGCATTGTTTTCGGGCGCCATGCCCGAGATTCGCGTTATCGCCCCGGGGCGCACCTACCGCGTCGACAGCGACGCCACGCATTCGCCGATGTTCCACCAGTGTGAAGGATTGTGGATTGGCGAGAACGTCAGCTTCAAGGACTTGAAGTTTGTTTTTACCGATTTCTGCCGGACTTTTTTTGAGAATCCGGACCTGGTGCTGCGTTTTCGGCCGAGCTTTTTCCCGTTTACCGAGCCCAGCGCCGAGATCGACATCCAATTTCCCAGTGGCCCTCTGGCCGGGCGCTGGCTCGAAGTGGCCGGCTCCGGTCAGGTGCACCCCAACGTTGTGCGCAACATGGGTCTGGATCCCGAGCGCTACATCGGCTTTGCCTTTGGTATGGGGCCGGACCGCCTGACCATGCTGCGTTACGGCGTCAACGATTTGCGCCTGTTCTTTGACGGCGACATCCGTTTTTTGTCGCAATTTCGTTGAGCTTGCCCTGAGACCGAACCACCATGCAATTTCCTGAATCCTGGTTGCGCGAATTCTGCAACCCACCGCTGAGCACCGAACAACTGGCCGATTCGCTGACGATGGCTGGTCTGGAGGTCGAAGAACTGCACCCCGTCGCACCACCGTTTTCCAACATTGTGGTTGGCGAAATCCTGGACGCTGTGCAGCACCCCAACGCCGACCGCCTGCGCGTCTGTCAAGTCAACGTTGGCCAAACCGCCCCCTTGACGATTGTTTGTGGTGCGCCCAATGCCCGTGCTGGCATCAAGGTGCCGTGTGCGCTGGTCGGCGCCGAATTGCCGCCTGGGGACGACGGCAAGCCGTTTTTGATCAAGGTTGGCAAGCTGCGCGGCGTGGAAAGTTTTGGCATGCTGTGCTCGGCGCGTGAGCTCAGGCTCTCCGAAGACCACGGCGGTCTGCTGGAATTGGCCAGCGATGCGGTTGTGGGGCAAAACATCCGCCAGCACCTGAATCTGGACGACACCTTGTTCACCCTCAAGCTCACGCCCAATCTGGCGCATTGCCTGAGCGTGTTTGGCGTCGCCCGCGAGCTCTCGGCGCTGACCGGCGTGCCGCTGACGCAGCCGGCGTATCCAAAAAATGCCGTGACCGTCAGTGACGTGCTGCCGGTGAAGGTCAGCGCACCCGACCTGTGTGGTCGGTTTTCTGGCCGGGTGATCCGTGGCGTCAATCCCAAGGCAGCCACCCCGGCGTGGCTGGTCGACCGGCTGGCGCGTTGCGGTCAGCGCAGCGTCACCGCGCTGGTCGACATCTCCAATTACGTGATGTTCGAACTGGGGCGTCCGTCGCATATTTTTGACCTCGACAAGATTCACGGCGGTTTGGACGTGCGTTGGGGCAAGGCGGGCGAGCAGCTCAAGTTGCTCAATGGCAACACCGTCACCGTCGATGAGGCGGTGGGTGTGATCGCCGATGCAGCCCAAGTGGAATCGCTGGCCGGCATCATGGGCGGCGACGCCACGGCGGTGTCAGACGACACGCGCAACGTCTACGTGGAAGCCGCGTTCTGGTGGCCGGCTGCCATTGCCGGGCGGTCACGCCGCTTCAACTTTGCCACCGACGCGGGCCATCGCTTTGAGCGCGGTGTTGACCCCGAGCTGACGGTTGAGCACATCGAGCGCATTACCCAGCTCATCGTTGCCATCTGCGGTACCGAACAGACCCAGGTGGGCCCGATCGACGACCAGCAAGTTGCCATGCCCGAGCCCGTGCAGGTGCAACTGCGAGTGGCACGCGCGGCCAAGGTGCTGGGCATGCCGCTGACGCAGGCGCAATGCGTCAAGGCCTTGACCGGGCTGGGCCTGCCGGTGACCGAGGGCGACGGCGTGCTGCACGTGCTGGCGCCGCGTTACCGCTTTGATCTGCAAATCGAAGAAGACCTGATCGAAGAGGTGGCGCGCGTCGTCGGTTACGAAAACCTGCCGGCTACGCCGCCGTCGGCGCCCATCACGGCGCGTATTCGGCCTGAAGCGCAACGCGGCGAATTTGCCGTGCGCCGCGCGGTGGCCGCGCTGGGCTACCAGGAAACCATCAATTTCAGCTTTGTCGAGGCGCGCTGGGAGCTGGAGCTGGCGGGTAACGCCAATCCCATCAAGCTGCTCAACCCAATTGCCAGTCAAATGAGCGTCATGCGCTCGTCCTTGCTGGGGTCATTGCTACAAGTTTTCAAGTTCAACCAGGACCGCAAGGCGGCGCGTGTGCGTGTCTTCGAACTGGGCCGCGTGTTCTTGCGCGACGCTGGCGCGGTCAACAGCGACAGCACTGTGCAAGGCTTTGACCAACCGTTGCGACTGGCCGGGCTGGCCGCTGGCGCCAGCGACGCACCCGAGTGGGGCGTCAAGGAGCGCGTCGTCGACTTCTACGACGTCAAGGGCGACATCGAAGCCTTGCTGGCGCCGCGCCAGGCCACGTTCATTGCGGCGCAGCACCCGGCTCTGCACCCGGGGCGTTGCGCCAGGGTGCTGGTCGACGGGGTTGCTGCCGGCTTTGTCGGTGAGTTGCATCCGCAGTGGCGCCAGTCGTACGACCTGAATCAAACGCCGGTACTCTTTGAGCTCGACCTCACCGTGCTGTTGCAGCGTGCGGTGCCGCGGGCGCAGCCGGTGCCCAAGTTCCAGGCGATTGAGCGCGACATCGCCGTGCTGGTCGCCGAGCAGGTCACGCACGACGCCCTGATGCAGGCCATTTGGACGGCGCCGCTGGCTGGCGTTCTGCGTGATGCGGTGCTGTTTGACATCTATCGGCCCAAGTCGGCCGACGGTGCAGCTACCAAAGAAAAGAGCATGGCGGTGCGCCTGACGCTCAACGCCGACGACGCGGCCTTGAGCGAAGCGCAGATCGACGCGGCGGTGGCGACCGTGGTCGATACGCTGGCGCAACGGCTCGGTGCCCGCCAGCGCGCCTGAGCCAACTCTTCGTTGCCAACACCCACCGAGAGCGACCATGGACATTACCGTTGAATCCCTGGAAACCCCTGCGCTGACCAAGGCCCAGATGGCCGAGTTGCTGTTCGAGCAGATCGGACTGAACAAGCGCGAGTCGAAAGACATGATTGACGCTTTCTTCGACCTGGTGGCGCAAAGTCTGGTTGACGGCCAAGACGTCAAGATTACCGGTTTTGGCAACTTTCAGATCCGCACCAAGGCACCGCGCCCCGGGCGCAATCCGCGCACCGGCGAGGCGATCCCCATCAAGGCACGGCGCGTCGTCACCTTTCACGCCAGCCACAAGCTCAAAGAGCAAATCCAGGATCAGGCCTTTGCTGGCTCACGTTTCTTGCCCTGAATCAAGCTTCAACAAAAATTTTTGCGTTCGTCTTTACAGCCCCCATTGACTTAGAGTAACCTGCAAGCTTTCACGGCTATTTACTTGATTTCAATGGAGAATTCTCTCCCTGCCATCCCAGCCAAGCGCTACTTCACCATCGGTGAAGTCGGCGACTTATGCGGCGTCAAGCCGCACGTGCTGCGCTATTGGGAGCAAGAATTTACCCAGTTGCGCCCAATGAAGCGACGTGGCAATCGGCGTTACTACCAGCATCACGAGGTGCTGATGATCCGTCGTATACGTGACCTGCTGTACGACCAGGGCTTCACCATCAGCGGCGCGCGCAACAAGATCAACGAGCTGCTGCAGGCTGAGCGCGACAGGTCGCGCGACGGCGAAGTGTTGCTCGATGGCGTCGAAGTCATCGAGTTCGCCGACACCTCGCTGGAAGACTTTACCGACTCAACCCTGCTGGTTGACGACGACGAAGACCGGCGCGACCCGTGGCATCGCGTGCGTCTGGAGCTCAGTGAGATCCGGCAGCTGTTGACGGAAGAATTCTGAATCCGGTGCGGGCGCCGCGGCAGGCAAGGCGGCGATCAACGGCTATAATCACGCGCTTCGGTGTGTGGCGCAGCCTGGTAGCGCACTTGCATGGGGTGCAAGGGGTCGAAGGTTCGAATCCTTTCACACCGACCAAAAAAATCGCAATGAAATGAACGGGTTACGGTGGCAATGCTGTAACCCGTTTTGTTATTTGTGTCGATCGATTGACCTTGCCTGCAGGTGCAGCACCATCGACAGTAACGCCACTATGTTGATGTGGGGTTGCTTGGGGTACCGCTTTCACCCAACTGATGCCAGGCCCGGCGCAGTTGCGTGTCTGAGCCAAAGCCCGCCAGCGCCGCCGCCTGCGTCACATTACGGCCCGATTGCAGCGCGGTTTGCGCCACGGCCAGGCGGATGCGGCGCAGATATTGCAGCGGCGCAATGCCCGCGTTTGCCGCCAGCACCGCACCGGCGCACACCGTCACCAATTCCAGTTGCTGCGCTTGCAGCCGCAGGCCGCGCAGCCAGTGCAGCAGGGTTTGCGTGGGTGCATTGTTGATGTCGATAACCTGACCGGGTTGCCCCACCAGTACCACCCAGGTGGGTGTGGCCGCGCTGGCGAGCAAGGGCGTGGGCAGGGGCTGCAGTCCGCTGACCGCGCAGCCAACCGAGGTGGGTGCCACCGCTTGTGTGCCAACAAACTGCATGACAAAACGCTCCGCCAGGCCTTGCGCCTTCAGACACTGGTTGGCCAGTCGCAGGGCCTCGGCGGGCCCGGCCCAGTCGAGCACCAGACTGTCTGGCTGAAGCACAAACAGAACCCGAATGGGCGCCAGAGCGTGGGCTTGCATCACCTCTCGGCGGGGCGTGCCAACAGGGTGTAGCCCATTTGTTGATCCTTGGGTGATGCGGTCTCAATCCTGCTGGCAGGCCGCCCGCTCCAGCACCTGCGCCACGCTGCAAATCGTGGCAAAACGGTCTTTGAGTACCGTGGCGGTGCGGGCTTTGATGTCGGCTGCGCTCAAGGTAGAACCGTCGGGCTGCTG
>JBBIGT010000112.1:0-7192 GCA_037447395.1 Comamonadaceae bacterium
GGCCAGCGAACCGGACCAGCGCGCGGCCAACCAGACGAGCGCGCCGGCGGTCGAGGCGGGCCTGTTCCTGGTGCCCAAAGTCATCGAATAACGTACTGTTTCTGCACCATGACCGCATCCAACCCTGATCTCCACGATCTGTCCGTTACGGCGCTGGCGGCACACTTGCGCGCGCGCAAGGTCTCCAGCGTCGAAGCCGCGCAGCATTTCCTGGCTCGCGCGCAGGCGCACGGCGAACTCGGCGCCTTTCTCGACGTCAACCCCGAGGTCACGCTGGCGCAAGCGCGCGCCGCTGACGCCCGCCTGGCCGCTGGATGCGCGGGCACGCTCGAAGGCGTGCCGCTGGCGCACAAGGACATTTTTGTCACGCGCGATTTCGTCACCACGGCGGGCTCGAAAATGCTCGCGAACTACCGCTCGCCGTTTGACGCGACCGTGGTCGCGCGACTGGCAGCCGCGGGTGCAGTCACGCTGGGCAAGCTCAACTGCGACGAATTTGCCATGGGCTCGGCCAACGAAAACTCGGCCTTTTTCCCGGTCAAAAATCCTTGGGATGCCACGCGCGTACCGGGCGGCTCATCGGGCGGCAGCGCCGCGGCGGTGGCAGCACGGCTGACGCCGGCAGCGACCGGAACCGATACCGGCGGCTCGATCCGCCAACCGGCGTCGTTTTGCGGCGTCACCGGCATCAAACCCACCTACGGTCGCGCCTCGCGCTACGGCATGGTGGCCTTTGCGTCAAGCCTCGACCAGGCCGGCCCGCTGGCGCGCAGCGCCGAGGACTGTGCGCTGCTGCTCAGCGCCATGTGTGGCGCCGACCCCGACCGTGATTCGACCTCGCTGGATCTGCCCACCGAAGATTTCTCTAAACAACTCGACGCGCCGATCGACGGCCTGCGCATTGGCGTTCCCGCCGAATTCTTTGGTGAAGGTCTGGGCGACGACGTGCGCGCCGCTGTGGACGCGGCGCTCAAGCAATACGAGGCGCTTGGGGCCAGGCTGGTGCCGATTTCGCTGCCGCGCACCGAGCTGTCGATTCCGGTCTACTACATCATCGCCCCGGCGGAGGCGTCGAGCAACCTGAGCCGTTTTGACGGCGTCAAGTTTGGCCATCGCGCCAAAGACTACACCGACCTGACCGACATGTACGAGCGCACGCGCGCCGAAGGTTTCGGTGACGAAGTCAAGCGCCGCATCATGATCGGCACCTACGTGCTCTCGCACGGCTATTACGACGCCTACTACCTGCAGGCGCAAAAAATCCGGCGCATGATCGCCGACGATTTTCAGCAAGCGTTCAAGCAGTGCGACGTCATCGCCGGGCCGGTGGCTCCCACGGTGGCGTGGCAGCTCGGCGGGCATAGCGATCCCCTGACCGACTACCTGGCCGATATCTTCACCCTGCCGGCTTCGCTGGCGGGTTTGCCGGGCATGAGCTTGCCGGTGGGTTTCGGTGCGAACCACATGCCAGTGGGTCTGCAACTCATTGGCAATCACCTGACCGAAGCCCGGCTGCTCAGCGTGGCGCACCGTTTTCAGCAAGCCACCGACTGGCACCTGGCCAAGCCGGCGTTGGGCGTTTGAGAGACATTGTTATGAACACACCCGTCAAAGAGGTCGTCAAAGCGTCGCTGCTGGTGCGCGGCTATGAAGTCGTCATTGGGTTCGAAACCCATGCGCAACTGTCCACCCAGTCGAAAATTTTCAGCCGCGCCCCCACCGCTTTTGGCGCCGAGCCCAACACGCAAGCCTGCGCCGTAGACCTGGCGCTGCCGGGCACGCTACCGGTGATGAACCAGGGCGCGGTCGAGCGAGCGATTGAATTGGGGCTGGCGCTGGGCAGCACAATTGCGCCGCGCAGCATTTTTGCCCGCAAGAATTACTTTTACCCCGACCTGCCCAAGGGCTACCAGATCAGCCAGTTCGAGATTCCGGTGGTGCAAGGCGGTGCCGTCGAGTTTTACCTGGGCGACGAGAAAAAAACCGTGCGCCTGGTGCGCGCGCACCTCGAAGAAGATGCCGGAAAGTCGCTGCACGAGGACTTTATCGGCCAGACTGGCATCGACCTCAACCGCGCCGGCACGCCGCTGCTGGAGATCGTTACTGAGCCCGACATGCGCTCCAGCTTGGAAGCGGTGGCCTACGCCCGCGAGCTGCACAAGATCGTCACCTGGATCGGCATCTGCGACGGCAACATGCAAGAGGGCAGTTTCCGCTGCGACGCCAACGTGTCGGTGCGCAAACCGGGTGCGTCGCTGGGCACGCGCCGCGAGATCAAGAACCTCAACAGCTTCAAGTTCATGCAGCAGGCGATCGACTATGAGATCCGCTGGCAGATCGACGAGCTCGAAGACGGTCGTGCTATCCAGCAGGCGACCGTCTTGTTCAACCCCGACACCGGCGAGACGCGCGCCATGCGCACCAAGGAGGACGCCGCCGACTACCGCTATTTCCCCGACCCCGACCTGCCGCCACTGGTCATTGACGCCGCCTGGGTCGAGCGCGTGCGCGCAGCGATGACCGAGTTGCCTCGGGTGATGGCAGCCCGCTTCTGCAGCACTTATGGTTTATCAGATTATGACGCTACAGCCCTGACGCAGAGCCGAGAAGTTGCTAGCTATTTTGAAGCTGCGGCGCAGGCCAGCGGGCAACCAAAGCTGGTCGGCAACTGGATCATGGGCGAGATTTCGCGCCGCCTCAACCTGGCTGATGCTGACATCAACACCTGCCCGGTTAGCGCGGCACAACTGGCCCAGATGGTCGGTCGCATTCAGGACGGTACCATCTCCAACAATGCCGCCCGGCAGGTGATGGACGTGCTGTGGAGCGAGCCTGCCAACACGGTCGACGCAATCATTGAAGCCAAGGGCCTCAAGCAGATGAACGACACCGGCGCACTGGAAAAAATTGTCGACACGGTGTTGGCGGCCAGCCCGAAAAACGTCGACGAGTTCCGCGCCGGTAACGCCAAAGCGCTCAACGCGCTGGTCGGTCAGATCATGAAAGCCAGCGCCGGCAAGGCCAACCCGCAGCAGGTCAACGAACTGCTGCGGCAAAAACTGGCGGTTTGAAGCGCGGGCTGTGCTTCAGCGCGCTGACGTGTTCAGGCGCTCCCACAACGGCGTCAGCCGTTTGAGCTCGGCGTCAAAGCGGGCGTTGACGCGGACGCTCTGGGCGTCGTACTCGGCCAGCAGCCGGCCCTGTGCGGCTAGCGACTGTTGGACCTCTTTGTACTGATGCTGCAGTGGCGCCGGTGCCTTGCTTGGGTCTTTGGCGTAAAAGGCCATTTCTTCAGCCAGCTTGCCGCGCTGCGCCAGCAATTCGTTGCTGCGCGTCTGCGCCAATTTCTTGCTGCGGTTGATGGCGTCCAGCGCCTCCAGACGTTCTTTTTCGTGTGACACCGGATCGGGGTAGCGCACCAGCAAGGCGCGCTCCTGGCGGCGGTCTTCTTCCTGGCGGGCGCGCTCGACCAGGTCGGCGCGCGCCCGGGCATCGGCCTGCGCCTGTTCGCTGGCGGTCAGCGTCGGGCTGACGCGCGCTCTGACCGTGCCGCTGGGATTGAGGATTTTTTGCTCGCGGTCGCGGCACGCGGCAATCGGCCGATCGGACGTCAATTTGCGGCCGTTGGCGTCGACACAGGTGTAGATCTCGCCGCTGGGCAGCGTGGCTTGCCCCGGCGCCTGCGCCAGCGCCAGCCCGACGCAACCGAGGGTGGCCGTGACACTGCAAAGGCGCATTGCTGGCGTCATGACAAGACCCCGTAGCGCTGGCGGTAGGCCTGCACGCGCTGGTGCGCATCGGCCAGCTCGGCCGAGCGATGGCGTTCAAGGTAGTGCATCAAATCATTGAGGGTAGCGATGGCACAGACCTGCAGCCCGAGCTGTCGTTGCACGTATTGCACGGCGCTGTACGCGACGTCGTGGCCATTTTCAGTGGCCTTTTCCTGGCGGTCCAGGGCGATCACCACGGCGTGCGCCTGCGCGCCAGTGGCCTGGATCAGGGCAATTGACTCACGCACTGCGGTGCCGGCGGACATGACGTCGTCAACGACCAGCACGCGGCCCTGCACGGGCGCACCGACCAGCGTGCCGCCCTCGCCGTGGTCCTTGGCCTCTTTGCGGTTGTAGGCGAACGGCACGTTGCGCCCGAGCCGTGCCAGCTCCACGGCCAGCGTGGCACCCAGCGGGATACCCTTGTAAGCGGGGCCAAAAATCATGTCGAATTCGATGCCGCTGGCGAGCAGGCGCTGCGCATAGAATCGCGCCAATTTGCCCAGCTTGGCGCCATCGTCAAACAGCCCGGCGTTGAAAAAATACGGGCTCAGGCGGCCGGCTTTGGTCTTGAACTCGCCAAACCGCAAGACACCGCTTTGCACGGCAAACTGCACGAACTCTTGCGCCAACACGTCGTGACCCGCGTGGCTTGCGATTGCGACACCTTCTGCCATGGAGACTTCCTTGTTCACATTGACCAGTTTGAACCTCAACGGGATTCGTTCTGCTGCCGCCAAGGGACTGGAAGCCTGGGTCGGCCAGACACGGCCAGATTGTATTTGTGTGCAGGAAGTCAAGGCGCAGGCTGCCGACGTGGCAGGTCAGTACGATGCGCTGGCGGGCCTCCAGGGCTATTTTCATTTTGCCGAAAAGAAGGGCTATTCGGGCGTTGGCGTCTACAGCCGACTGCCGCCCAGTGACGTGGTGGTCGGTTTGGGCGACGCCGAATTTGACGCCGAGGGGCGTTACCTGGAGCTGCGTTTTGATACGCCCAAAGCCAGGCGCTCGATCATCAGCTGCTACTTTCCCAGTGGCTCGTCGGGGCCAGATCGCCAACAGGCCAAGTACCGCTTTCTCGACCTGATCTACCCGCATCTGCAGCGGCTCAAGGGCCAACGTGAATTCATTTTGTGCGGCGACGTCAACATTGCCCATCAGCAAATCGACCTGAAAAACTGGAAGGGCAACCAGAAGAACAGTGGCTTCCTGCCCGACGAGCGCGCCTGGATGACGAAGTTGCTGACGCAGGGTGGGCTGGTCGACGTCTACCGTCGCCTGCACCCCGACGCCACCGACGACTGTTACACCTGGTGGAGCAATCGCGGCCAAGCCTACGCCAAGAATGTGGGGTGGCGTCTGGACTACCAGTTTGCAACCCCCGGTGTTGCATCCTTGGCGAGGACGACGTCCATATACAAAGATCAAAAATTCAGCGACCACGCGCCACTGACCGTCGAATACGATTTCAAGCTTTGAACCATCAGTTATGGTCGGGTGATGGCGAATTTTCGCGAGTTCTGTCGGCGGCGAACTGCACCCCAGTGGCTTTGATCCAAAGGACTAACCGCTTGTGTGAAAGAACACCCTCGCGAGTTCTTTGACCATTGTCTGTAAGAACAGATCCAAAACTCGGAAGGTGTCTAATGTCACAACTTAGCTCGACAATGGAACAAGGCCGCGCCGCAGGTGGTTTGGAGCGTCGAAAGATGCGAACCAAAAGCGGCGACATAGTCGTTGCTTCACTGGCAATCAGTTCGCTCAGCAGCAAGGTGTCGCACAGTGTGACCCTGCGCTTCAAGATGGGCGGGTTAACTGTCAGCCGGTTGGTAGGCCAGGTCGAAGGGGAAAGCCGCTATGAAATCTTGAAGAAGGGGTGGGCTAAGGTTCGAGAAGATAGGCTCGCAGAGCAAAATCAGTGGAGCTGGGTCTCAGAATAGCTCGGAGCAAATGATGGACCCTGTCAAACAGGGTATTCGCTGCTTAGCAGGAGATCTAGCTTGGCACGCATCATTTCCGTCGAAGCTGGAAGAAATGGAATCCCCCCGATTTCAACTTCAGCCAAGCTTTTATGAAACCGGTGCCCGGAGGGTGTGCAGGATTTTGTGTAAACGGACAATCCAACGCAGGCGTGAGCCTGCAAGTCCGTAAACACAATGACAACCAAGAAACACGACGTTCCCGAAGAACTGCTGGCCAGCCTGCTGGCCGATTACAAGAAGCCTGAAGACCTGATTGGCGAGAACGGCCTACTCAAGCAGCTGACCAAACGGCTGGTGGAGAAGGCACTGGAGGCCGAGTTGACCGAACACCTCGGTCATGATCGCCATGAGGCGGTGGCTAACGCCAGCGGCAACACCCGCAACGGCAAGAGCAAGAAGACCCTCAAGGGTGAGTTCGGCGAACTACCCATCGAAGTGCCCCGTGACCGCAAGGGCACCTTCGAGCCCCAGATCATCACCAAGCACCAAACGCGCTGGGCAGGCTTTGACGACAAGATCATCTCCCTGTACGCCCGTGGCATGACGGTGCGCGAAATCCAGAGCCACTTGCAGGAGATGTACGGCACCGAGGTCTCGCCCAGCCTGATCTCATCGGTCACCGACGCCGTGGCCGACGAAGTCAAGGTTTGGCAGGCGCGTCCACTGGATGCGATCTATCCCATCGTCTACCTGGACTGCATTCATGTGAAGGTGCGTGAGGGCTCTGTGCGTGTCAAGGCCGTATACCTGGCCATCGGCATCACCATGGCCGGCGAGAAGGAGGTCCTGGGCCTGTGGCTAGCCCAGACCGAAGGTGCCAAGTTCTGGCTGCAAGTGGTCACCGAGCTGCGCAACCGTGGCGTGCAAGACATCTTCATCGCCTGCGTCGATGGGCTCAAGGGCTTTCCTGATGCGATTGAGGCGGTATTCCCCAAAGCGGTGGTGCAACTGTGCATCGTGCACATGGTGCGCCATAGCCTCAATTACGTGCCCTGGAAATGCAGGAAGGAGGTGGCTGCCGACCTGCGCCGCATCTATACGGCGGCGACTGCCGAAGAAGCCGAACTGATGCTGGGTGAGTTCGAGGCCAAATGGGATGGTCAGTACCTTCCCATTGGCCAGTCCTGGCGCAGGAATTGGAGCCGCCTGACGCCGTTCTTCGACTACCCACCGGAGATCAGGAAGGTGATTTACACGACCAATGCCATCGAGTCAGTGAACATGAGTCTGCGCAAGCTGACCAAGAACCGGGGATCATTCCCCAGCGACGAGGCCCTGACCAAGCTGTTCTATCTGGCCCTGCGCAACATCAGCCAGAAATGGACCATGCCTATTCGGGATTGGAAGGCTGCCCTGACTCGATTTACCATTCAGTTCGGAGATCGCATCTCCGTCAACTGAAGTCCGACCCGTTTACACAAAAATTCGGACACCCTCCGC
>JBBIGT010000113.1:0-7181 GCA_037447395.1 Comamonadaceae bacterium
CCGACGAAAACTTCGCGCAGAAGATCAACAAAAAGATGTACCGCGCCGGCATGGCGTCCATCTTGTCGCAATTGGCGCGCGAAGGGCGTTTGGCGGTGGTGGATTCCCTAACGGTCGAGTCGCCCAAGACCAAGGCGCTGGCTGCCAAATTCAAGGCCATGAATCTTGACTCCGTCCTGGTGATTGCCGATGAAGTCGATGAAAACCTGTACCTGGCGTCGCGCAATTTGGTCAATGTGCTGGTAGTTGAGCCCCGCTACGCCGATCCGCTGTCGCTGGTTCACTACCGCAAGGTGTTGGTGACCAAGGCGGCTATGGGTCAACTGCAGGAGATGTTTGCATGAGCCACGCTGTTCAAACCCAAAAATTTGACGAAGGCCGCCTGATGCAGGTGCTGGTTGCCCCGATCGTGTCTGAAAAAGCCACGTTGGTCGCAGAGAAAAGCAATGCCGTGACTTTCAAGGTGCTGCAAGACGCTACCAAGTACGAAATCAAGGCCGCAGTGGAATTGATGTTCAAGGTGGAAGTCAAGGGCGTTTCTGTTGTGAATACCAAGGGCAAGACCAAGCGCTTCGGTAAATCTGTCGGTCGTCGCGATAACGTTCGCAAGGCCTACGTGATGCTCAAACCGGGCCAGGAAATCAACCTCGGTGGGGAGGCTGCGTAATCATGGCTGTGATCAAAATGAAACCGACTTCACCTGGCCGTCGTGGCGTGGTGAAGGTATCTCGCGAGACTCTGCACAAGGGTGCTGGCTACGCACCGCTACTGGAGCCGCAGTTCCAGCAAGCCGGTCGCAACAACAATGGCCACATCACCACACGCCACAAAGGTGGTGGTCACAAGCACCACTACCGTGTGGTCGATTTCCTGCGCAACAAGGACGGCATTGCCGCCAAGGTTGAGCGCATCGAATACGACCCGAACAGGTCTGCTCATATCGCGCTGGTCTGCTACGCCGATGGCGAGCGTCGTTACATCATTGCGCCGCGTGGACTCGAAGTTGGCGGTACTGTCATGAGCGGCGCCGAGGCCCCCATCCGTGTTGGCAACACCCTGCCGATCCGTAACATTCCGGTCGGTTCGGTGGTGCATTGCATTGAGCTGCAGGTCGGCAAGGGTGCGCAAGTGGTTCGTTCCGCTGGTGCATCGGCGACGCTGCTGGCGCGTGAAGGCACTTACGCCCAGGTGCGCATGCGCTCGGGTGAAGTTCGCAAGATCCATATCGACTGCCGCGCCACGCTGGGCCAGGTCGCCAATGAAGAGCACAGCCTGCAGCAACTCGGCAAAGCTGGCGCGACGCGTTGGCGCGGTGTCCGTCCGACCGTTCGCGGCGTGGTGATGAACCCGATCGACCACCCGCATGGTGGCGGCGAAGGCCGTACCGGCGAAGGTCGCCATCCTGTCGATCCTTGGGGTAATCTGACCAAGGGCTACCGTACCCGTAACAACAAGCGCACGCAGGTCATGATCGTGTCGCGTCGCAAGAAGTAAGGGGCAGGAACAATGACTCGCTCTCTCAAAAAAGGTCCGTTCGTTGACCAACACCTGGTAGTCAAGGCTGAAAAGGCCGTTGCTACCAAGGACAAAAAACCGATCAAGACCTGGTCGCGTCGTTCGATGGTTCTGCCCGAGTTCATCGGCTTGACCATCGCTGTGCACAACGGCAAGCAACACGTGCCGGTCTATATCACTGACCAGATGGTTGGCCACAAGTTGGGTGAGTTTGCGCTCACACGTACCTTCAAGGGCCACCCTGCCGACAAAAAAGTCGTCAAGAAATAAGAGGTGACCATGGAAACACGTGCAACCCTTCGTGGCGTCCGTTTGTCGGTGGACAAAGGACGTCTGGTCGCGGATTTGATTCGCGGCAAAAAGGTCGATCAGGCTCTGAACATCTTGCAATTCACGCAGAAAAAAGCTGCCGTGATCATCAGGAAAGTTCTCGAGTCGGCGATCGCCAATGCTGAACACAACGACGGTGCCGACATCGACGAACTGAAGGTGAAAACCATCTACGTCGAACAAGGCGCGTCGCTCAGGCGCTTCACGGCCCGCGCTAAAGGTCGTGGCAACCAGATCAGAAAGCCGACGTGCCATGTGTACGTGACGGTTGGTAACTGAAAGAGGCCAGGAAGTTATGGGACAAAAAATCCATCCAACCGGTTTCCGTCTGGCCGTTAGCCGCAACTGGGCTTCGCGCTGGTACGCGAGCGACCGTGATTTTGCCGGCATGCTCGCCGAAGACATCAAGGTGCGCGACTACCTGAAGTCCAAGCTGAAGAATGCGTCAGTGTCGCGTGTTCTGATTGAACGTCCGGCCAAGAATGCGCGCATTACCATTTACTCGGCACGTCCGGGCGTGGTGATCGGCAAAAAAGGCGAGGACATCGAAAATCTCAAGCGTGACCTCGGTCGGCAATTGGGCGTGCCGGTGGCTGTCAATATTGAAGAAGTTCGTAAGCCTGAGATCGACGCCAAGCTGATTGCCGATTCGATCACTCAGCAACTGGAAAAGCGCATCATGTTCCGCCGCGCCATGAAGCGCGCCATGCAAAACGCCATGCGTCTGGGTGCGTTGGGCATCAAGATCATGTCGTCGGGTCGCTTGAACGGTATCGAAATCGCTCGTTGCGAGTGGTACCGCGAAGGCCGCGTACCGCTGCACACGTTGCGCGCGGATATTGACTACGGCACCTCTGAAGCAAAGACCACCTATGGTGTGATCGGCGTCAAGGTCTGGGTCTACAAAGGCGACACGCTGGGCCGCAATGACCAACCCGTTGTCGAGACACCGCGTCCTGACGAAGAGCGTCGCCCGCGTGGTCCGCGTCGTGACGCGCGTCCTGGTTCAGATCGTCCGTCCCCGCGCGGTCGTCGCGTCGGCAGCACCAATAGTGCTCCCGCTGATGGCAGCGATAAGCCGGCTGAAGCCCTTGGCGCTGATGCCAACAAACCCGCCGTTAAGCGCGTACGCAAAGCCGCCGCGCCAGGTACCGCCAGCAGTACGAGCGCTGCGGCAACTGACGGCAAAGGAGAATAAGCATGTTGCAACCCGCTCGTCGCAAATATCGCAAAGAGCAAAAAGGCCGTAACACCGGCATTGCTACCCGGGGCAGCTCGGTGGCGTTCGGTGACTATGGTTTGAAGTGCATTGACCGTGGCCGCCTGACGGCGCGCCAGATTGAAGCCGCGCGTCGCGCTGTTTCGCGTCACGTCAAACGCGGTGGCCGTATCTGGATCCGCGTCTTTCCGGACAAGCCAATTTCGCAGAAGCCCGCCGAAGTGCGTATGGGCAACGGCAAAGGCAACCCGGAGTATTACGTTGCTGAGATTCAGCCTGGCAAGATCGTTTTTGAAATTGTCGGTGTGCCTGAGGAACTGGCGCGTGAGGCGTTCCGTTTGGCTGCGGCCAAGTTGCCGCTGCGCACAACTTTTGTTGCGCGCATGATCGGCCAGTAATCAGGAGTACCCACTATGAAAACGTCTGAATTACGCCAAAAAGATGTGGCCGGTTTGACCGCTGAAATCAAGGCGCTGCAAAAGGCCCACTTCGGTCTGCGCATGCAAAAAGCCACGCAACAACTCAACAATACCGACGCGCTCCGTTTGGCGCGCCGCGACGTCGCCCGCGCCAAGACCATTCTGGTCGAGAAGCAGGCGGCCGACCCCTCCGCCAAGTAAGGAGCGAAGAAATGACGGAAGCTAAAACATCCCTCAAGCGCACCTTGATTGGCAAGGTCGTCAGCGACAAGCGCGCCAAGACAGTCACCGTGCTGATCGAACGGCGTGTTCGGCACGAGCTCTATGGCAAGATCGTTGGTAAGTCCAGCAAGTATCACGCGCACGATGAAAAAGGCGAGTACAAGCTGGGTGACATCATCGAAATTACCGAGAGTCGGCCGATCTCCAAGACCAAGAATTGGGTTGCAACCCGCTTGGTTGAAAAGGCCGCCCTCGTGTAAGCGAATGGCTTGCGCGCACTGCGCAGTATCGAGAAACGGCTCACAATGTGGGCCGTTTTCATTTTTGCCTTCATTTTTATTTTCAGGAGCTGTTCATGATCAAGATCGGTGATCGTTTGCCCGCGGCGACGTTAATGGAGTATTCCGAGGTTGAGGGTGGCGGTTGTAGCCTGGGGCCCAACCCGGTGGACGTGGTCGCTGCGACAGCCAACAAAACCATCGCCTTGTTCGCTCTTCCTGGGGCTTTTACGCCCACCTGTTCGGCCAAGCATGTTCCGGGGTATGTCGAAAACGCTGCTGCATTCAAGGCCGCTGGCGTCGACGAAATCTGGTGCGTCAGCGTCAATGATGCATTCGTCATGGGTGCCTGGGCGCGCGATCAAAAGACGCTTGGCAAGGTGCGTATGCTCGCCGATGGCGATGCCGTTTTCGCAAAAGCCACCGGCCTGACCCTGGACCTGACGGGCAAGGGCATGGGTCTACGTAGCGCGCGCTACTCAATGCTGCTGAAGGACGGCAAGGTGGCTGCCTTGAACGTCGAGGCGCCGGGCAAGTTTGAAGTCAGCGACGCCCAGACCTTGTTGGCGCAGGCCAAGCGTTGATCAGCGCTTGGCTCAGAGTTTGACCATAAGGTAATGCGCGCCCTCGATGGGGTTGTGGTAGTAGGGCGGAATTTCGACGAATCCCAACTCCTCGTACAGGGCGCGGGCGCTTTCCATGTCGCTCAGCGTGTCGAGCAGCACGCAGGCGTAGCCCGCGTTGCGCGCCTCGTCAAGAATGGCTTCGGCTAGCGCGCGGCCCAGGCCCGATCCCCTGAACGGTGGTTGCACAAACAGGCGCTTCATCTCACCCGCGTTGGGGTAGTCAACGGTGTCGAGGGGGCGCAGTGCGCAGCAACCGGCCCAGTGCGCGTCAGACCGTGCCACCAGCAGCGCGCCACGGGGCGGCGCGTAGTCACCGGGCAGACTGGCCAGCTCGGCATCGAAGTTTTGGAAGCACAGGTTGACGCTCAGGCTGTTGGCGTATTCCTGAAATAGTTGTTTGGCGGCGTCAAGGTGCGTCCGGTCGGCGGCGTGGACAATGGTAAAGCGTGTGGGGTTCATTCGAGGTGATTCACGTCGGGGCAAAAGAACTGGCGACTCAGGCGTCGAGCCAGACCAACAGCAGATTGACGACGCCGATCCAGGCCAGTAACACAGCCAGCGCCAGCGCCCGTCGCTTGCCGCTGTCGACCGCCGATGGCGCGCTGAACGGCAAGTCCTTGTCTCCTGTCAGCATCGCCTTGACGAGCTTGTCGCGCTTCTTGACGGTGTAGAAGGTGATCGCCGCCAAGTGTGTCAAGACGAGCACGAGGATAGCCAACTTGCCAACGCTCTTGTGGTAGAAGGTGGCGTAACCGACCCATTGCGACGCCACGTGGCTTGCCAAGGGGCCGGCAGCGGCGATTTCATCGTCGCTCATCAAGCCCGTGGTGACTTGCAGCGCCAACAACAACAGCATGGCAAACACCGACAACGATCCCAATGGGTTGTGGCCGACGCCCAGCATCGGATCAGATCGGCCGCGCAGGTAATCGAGCATCTGACGCGGGCCAAAGAGAAACGCCTGAAAGCGTGACCAGTGGCCGCCGACAAATCCCCAGACCAGTCGAAACAGCAACAGGCATAACACGCTGTAGCCGAGCCTGAAGTGCCACTGCATCGCTGCGCCGCCAATTTGCGCTGTTGTGACCAGGCCGACGATACAGAGCACCAGGCCCCAGTGAAACAGTCGGGTGGGTGCGTCCCAGACGCGCACGGAATAGCTCATGGATTCCCTACAAATTTGACGGCCATTGCAATGTACCTAGACTGAAAAGCCTTTAACTTTCAGTGTAACTGTGAGGCCAATCTTATGAAAAAAATGCTTGCTCTCGTCGTGTCAGGTCTGGCTTTGAGTTTTGCCGTCCCCGCATCTGCGCAGTTCGCCAAGGCCGAAGACGCCATCAAATACCGCAAGAGCGCGTTGTTTGTAATGGCCCAGAACTTCGGTCGCGTCGCGGCGATGGCGCAGGGCAAGGCGCCGTTTGATGCAAAGTTGGCGGCAGAAAGCGCCAGTACTGCCGAATTCATGAGCAAGCTGCCCTGGGCCGGCTTTGCTCCTGGCACCGACAAGGGTGAAACGCGGGCCAAGCCGGAAATCTGGTCAGAACGTGCCCGCTTCGACGACCTTGCCAGCAAGATGCAGAGCGAAATGGGCAAACTTGCGCTGGCGGCCAAGTCGGGCAATTTCGAGACCGTCAAAACCGCGGTGAATGCCACGGCTGGCGCGTGCAAAGCGTGCCATGACGACTACCGCGGCAAGTGATCTGCCGCCCGGCTGACGGCTATTGGTTACGATGCGGCTCTCAGTTTTTTAAGGGAGTAGCGCATGGATCGACGTCATTTCAACGCCTGGTGGACGCTAACGGCCGCAGGCATTGCGCTTTGGCCGATGGCCGGGCACGCCTTATCTCTCGACGATCTCAGCAACGCGCAGGCCTCACAAGGCATCCGGGCAGCGCTGGACAAGGGCGCGCGCGCAGCGGTGGACCTGCTCGGTCGCCCGGACGGGTTTCTTGCAGACGCGCGCGTCCGCATTGCCTTGCCGCAAGTTCTGCAGGACGCCTCGGGCTTGCTGCGGACATTGGGGCAAGGTGAGCGTCTGGACGAGCTGATCACCGCCATGAACCGTGCCGCCGAAGCGGCCGTGCCGCTGGCCAAGAACATGTTGGTGGGCGCCGTCAAGTCGATGAACGTCCAGGACGCCAAGGCGATTCTGCGCGGTGGCGAAACGTCGGTGACGCAGTTTTTTGTCGATAAGACGCGCGCACCTCTGGGCGAGAAATTTTTGCCAGTCGTCCAGAAAGTGACGTCACGGGTCAATCTGGCCGAAAAGTACAACCAACTCGCCGGCAAGGCGGCCGGCCTGGGCTTGCTCAAGGGCGACGCTGTGACGGTTGAAGGGCATGTCACCGCCAAGGCTCTTGATGGCCTGTATTTCATGATCGGCGAAGAAGAGAAGAAGATTCGCCAAGACCCGGTCGGCACGGGCAGTGCGCTGCTGAAAAAAGTGTTTGGGGCGTTGCCATAGTGATGCCTGCGGCGGCGTGTTGCGTTGGCCGATGGGGCGTACGCTGGTGTCGGTCGCGCTTGTGGTGATAATCCGGCCAGACCACTTTGCAGCAGACCGCTTGCC
>JBBIGT010000114.1:0-7142 GCA_037447395.1 Comamonadaceae bacterium
CGCGTACCAAGGCAGCAGCACATAGGCCAGCAGACCCACGGCCAGCCACAGGCGAATCGCCCGGTTGGGGTTATTGCGCACCAATCAACGCGGCAGAGAATTCACCTCTTTCTCCCACTTGGCGATCAGGCGCTTGCGCTCAGCGGAGGCACCGTACTTGGCATAGTCGTAGTTGATGAACTTGATTTTTTTGAAATCCGGTACGTTAGGATCAACTTTGGCGGCCTTATTGGACGGCACCTGAAACTGGCGGGCGGCAGCCGCCATTTCCTGCGCCGACGGCGTCAACGCCCACTCATAGAACGCTTTGGCGGCGTCCAGATTGCGGGCCCCCTTGATGATGCTCATGGAACCAATTTCTGCCCCCGTGCCGTCGGCCGGCGTGATCGCGCCCACAGGGAACCCCGCCAGCTTTTCACCCGGCGCGTCGTGCACAAAGCTGATCGACACCGTTGTCTCGCCACGCGCCGCAGCCTTGATCGGCCCCGTGCCGCTGCGCGTGTACTGGCTGATGTTCTTGTGCAGCTTTTTCATGTACTCAAACGCCTTGTCTTCACCCATCAACTGCACCAGCGTCGCTACCATGGTGTAGGCGGTGCCGCTGGAAGCCGGGTTGGCCACCTGAATCTCGCCCTTGAGCGCCGGGTTCAGCAAGTCGTTCCAGGTCTTGGGAATCGCCAGCTTTTTCTTCGCCAGCAACTCCGTGTTGTAGCCAAAACCCAAGGGCCCGGAGTAGATACCCACAGTACGGTACTTGGACTGCGCCGCCTGCTGCTGGGCCCAGCCCTGCAGCTGCGGCAACGCCGCAGATTTGTACTCCAGCGACAAACCTTGCTCGGCCGCCTGCAGATGCGGGTCGCCCGTGCCACCAAACCAGATGTCGGTCTTCGGGTTATCTTTTTCTGCAATCAATTGCGCCAAGGCCTCCCCCGAGCCTTTCATCGAAATATTGACTTTGGTGCCGGTCGTGCGCGAATAGACCGTGCCGATCATGTTGCACCACTGCGCCTGCACCGAACAGATGATATTGACGGTTTGCGCTTGCGCCAGGCTGCACGCACCGGCGACGACCGAGATCACAAAAAGCTTCTTCATCACAACTCCAAAAGTTTCAAATAAAAATTCATCAACAAGCACCGACGGATATAGAGCTTAACCAACTGGCGTGCCAAAAGCACGCGGGATTTCACCAACGATCACCGTATCGTGCGCTGGTTTTTTGCCGACAGTTACATGGATTTTGAAAATTCATGAAACTAAGTTACATTCAAGACCATCCGTTTTCCCCCCCTACTTTTGCATTCAATCCCCATGAGTTTTGACCTCGTACTTTTTGGCGGCACCGGCGACCTGTGCTGGCGCAAGCTGATGCCGGCCCTGTTCCAGGCTTTCAAACACGGCACCCTGCCCGCCGGCGCACGCATCATTGGCGTCGGCCGCGACGACTTGAGCGACGAGCGCTACCGCGCACTGATCCAGGGCCGTTTTGACCAGGTCGATCTGGCCAAGCGCCCCAGCGCCGATGAGTTTGCCCGCTTTGCCCAACTGCTTGAATTTGTCAGCATGGACTTGTCCAAGCCGGCGCATTACGCGTACCTGAAGGACAAGTTGAGCCAACGCCAGGCCGACACGGTGGTGATGTACCTGGCCACCGCGCCGGGCTTGTTCGCCACGATTGCCGAACAACTCGCCGCCGCCGGGCTGAACACGCCGCAGACGCGCGTCGTGCTGGAAAAACCCCTGGGCCACGACCTGGCGAGCAACCGCGCCATCAACCGCACGGTGGGCCAAGTGTTCACCGAGCAGCAGATCTATCGCATCGACCACTACCTGGGCAAACCGTCGGTGCAAAACCTGTTTGCGCTGCGCTTTGGCAACGCGCTGTTTGAGCCGCTGTGGCGCCGTGAGCACATCGCCAACATCCAGATCACCATCGCCGAAGAGCTTGGCGTGGAGAAGCGCGGCGCCTTCTACGAAACCACCGGCGCGCTGCGCGACATGGTGCAAAACCACGCCTTGCAACTGCTCTGCGCCATTGGCATGGAGCCGCCCATCAACTCGCACGCCGACGCCATCCGTGACGAAAAGCTCAAGGTGCTGCGCTCACTCAAGCCCTGGACCCCTGAGACGCTGGCGCAGGACGTGATTCGCGGCCAGTACGGCGCCGGCACCATCGCCGGCGCGGCAGTGCCCGGCTACCGCGACGAAGTTGGCGTCGCGCCCGACAGCGCCACCGAAACCTTTGTCGCCTTGCGTACCGAAATCTCCAACTGGCGCTGGGCCGGCGTGCCGTTCTACATCCGCACCGGCAAGCGCCTGGCCGGGCGCGACGCGCGCATCGTTGTCAACTTCCAGCCTACGCCGCACGCCATCTTCAACAGCCAAATTGGCCTGGCCAACCGGCTGGTCATCACCCTGCAACCGCGCGACGGTCTGGAGCTGCACCTGCTGGCGCAGGCGCAGGACAAGCGCCAACACAGCAACAAGTTGGCGCCGGTGCAGCTCGATCTGGACTTTGACAAGCGCTTTGGCCAGGAGCGCGTCGGCGCTTACGAGCGCCTGCTGCTCGACGCCATCGAAGGCCGTCTCAACCTGTTCGTGCGCAGCGACGAGCAAGAGGAAGCGTGGCGCTGGGTCGAGCCGATCCTGACCCACTGGCAAACCGACACGCAGGGCCCGCGCCCCTACGCCGCCGGCACCTGGGGGCCGAGTGCCACCAGTGCGATGATTGCGCGCGATGGTTTTTGCTGGAGTGAAGAATGCTAGACCGCATCAAAGCCTGCCTGCCCTCGCTGGCACCGGCCGAACAACGCGTTGGCAAACTGGTGCTGTCCGACCCGCGTAGTTTTGCCCTGCAGCCAGTGAGTGAACTCGCTGAGCGCGCGCACGTCAGCAAACCGACCGTGGTGCGCTTTTGCCGCAGTGTTGGCTACGACGGCCTGAGCGACTTCAAGCTCAAACTGGCAGGCAGCGTCAGCGAAGGCGTGCCGTTCATTCACCGCAGCGTGGACGTCGACGACAAAACCAGCGACATCATGGTCAAGGTCATCGACAACACCGTCGCGGCGTTCCTGAAATACCGCAACGACGCCTCCAGCAGCGCCGTCGACAAAGCCGTCGACGCCCTGGTGCGCGCTTACAAGGCCGGGCGGCGCATCGAATTTTTTGGCGTCGGCAACTCCGGCGTGGTGGCGCAGGACGCGCAGCACAAGTTTTTTCGTTTGGGCATCAATGGCGTGGCCTACAGCGACGGGCACATGCAGGTGATGAGCGCGTCGCTGCTGCAAGCCGGTGACTGCGTCCTGGTCATCAGCAACTCAGGGCGCACGCGCGACCTGATGGACTCGTGCGACATCGCACGCAAAAACGGCGCCACCACCATCGTCATTACCGCCAGCGGCTCGCCACTGGCCAGCGCCGGCGACATCCACCTCGCCGCCGACCACCCCGAAGGCTACGACCGCTACAGCCCGATGGTCTCGCGCCTGCTGCACCTGATGATCATCGACATCCTGGCCACCTGCGTGGCGCTGCGCATTGGCGGCAACAAACTGCAGCCGCTGCTGCGCGAGATGAAAAACAACCTGCGCAGCAAGCGCTACGCTTGAACCGGGGTTGGCCAACGGGGATGGCCAAGCGCGGATCAGTGACGACCCACTCGCGCTTAAACTCGCCCCTGTTGTTCACTAACAAAATGGTCCAGCATGATTTTCGTCACGGGGGGGGCGGGCTACATCGGTTCACACACCTGCGTTGAGTTGCTCAACGCCGGGCACGCGGTGACGGTGTTCGACAACCTCTGCAACAGCAGCCCAGAGGCACTGCGGCGCGTCGAGCGCATCACCGGAAAAACGGTCAACTTCATCGAAGGCGACATTCGCGACGTCGACGCCCTCACCGCGGCGCTGCGCCGTTGCAACGCCCGCGCGGTGATCCACTTTGCCGGCCTGAAGGCGGTGGGCGAATCGGTGCTGCAACCGCTGGCCTATTACGACAACAACGTCGTCGGCACGCTGCGCTTGCTGCAAGCGATGCAGGCCACCGGCGTGCAAACGCTGGTGTTCAGCTCGTCAGCGACCGTTTACGGCGACCCACAGGCGCTGCCACTCACCGAGTCACACCCGCTGGCGGCCACCAACCCCTACGGTCAGACCAAGCTCGTTATTGAGGACATGCTGCGCCACCTGTACCGCAGCGACGCCGCCTGGCGCATCGCCATCCTGCGCTACTTCAATCCGGTAGGCGCGCACGCCAGCGGGCTGATTGGCGAAGATCCGCAAGGCGTGCCCAACAACCTGTTGCCCTTTGTCGCGCAAGTCGCCGTCGGCCGGCGCGAATTTTTGAACGTCTGGGGCAACGACTACGCCACACCCGACGGCACCGGCGTGCGCGACTACATCCACGTCGTCGACCTGGCACTGGGGCACTTGGCGGCGCTGCAGCAACTGGGCAAAAAAGCGCAATGCCTGGCCGTCAACCTGGGCACCGGCAGCGGCTACAGCGTGCTTGACATGGTGCGCGCCTTTGAAGCCGCCAGCGGCCGACGCGTGCCCTACAAAATTTCACCACGGCGCGCCGGCGACGTCGCCGCCTGCTACGCCGACCCAAAGCTGGCGCAGCAACAGCTGGGCTGGCGCGCGCAGCGTGATCTGGCCACCATGTGTCAGGACGCCTGGCGCTGGCAAAGCAACAACCCCAACGGCTACGGCGACTGACCCTGCCAAGTACCAACACAACTTCCTCAAGGAACCCGTTTCATGGCCAAAGGCATGATCCTCGCCGCCGGACAAGGCACCCGTGTGCGACCGCTGACCAAAGATATCCCCAAACCGATGATCCCGATTCTGGGCAAGCCGGTGATGGAGTACCTGATCGAGCATCTGGCCAGCTACGGCATCACCGAGATCATGGTCAACGTGGCTTTCAACCACCACAAGATCGAGCAGTATTTTGGCGACGGCCACCGCTGGGGCGTGCAGATCGGCTACGCGTACGAGGGCGTGCGCGAGCAGGGCGAGGTGGTGCCGCGACCATTTGGTTCGGCCGGCGGCATGCGGCGCATCCAGGACTTCAGCGGTTTTTTCAATGAGACCACATTGGTGCTATGCGGCGACGCCATCATTGATCTGGACATCGGCGCGGCGCTGCATGAGCACAAGACCAAAGGCGCCATCGCCAGCGTGGTCACGCTCGACGTGCCGCCCAACGAGGTGCAAAACTACGGCATCGTCGTCGCCGACGAGCAAGGGCAAATCCAGTCGTTTCAGGAAAAGCCGCAGCCAGCCGATGCCAGGTCAACGGCCGCCAGCACCGGCATCTATATCTTTGAGCCCGCGGTGCTCGACCTGGTGCCGCCCGGGCGCGTCTACGACATCGGCGCGCAACTGTTTCCGCAACTGGTCGAGCAAAAGTTGCCGTTCTTCGCACAAAAACGCTTTTTCAACTGGATCGACATCGGCCGCGTCAGCGATTACTGGACCGTGCTGCAACGCGTGCTGAGCGGCGAAGTGGCGCAGATGAACATGCCCGGGCGCGAGGTCAGGCCCGGCATCTGGGTCGGCCTGAACACGCAGATTCCGTGGGATCAGGTCACCATCGAAGGCCCGGTCTACATTGGCTCGAGCGTCAAGGTTGAACCCGGTGCGACGATCATTGGCCCGAGCTGGATCGGCCACGGCAGTCACATCCGCACCGGCGCGCGGGTGGCACGCAGCATCTTGTTTGAATACACGCGCATCGCGGCAGACATGCGTTTTACCGACATGATCGTCTCGCCGACCTACTGCGTCGATCGCAGCGGCGAGACGCTGTACCGCGGTGACGAAACCGCGCAGCTGCGCTGGGGCGACGCCCGTGCCTGAACCCATGGATCCCACGGATGGCGGGTCAAACCCGGCATGCCAACGCCCCCTTCACATTAACTAAACAGCCATTGCCATGACCCACACCCTCCTGCTGCAGCCCGTCATCCTCTCTGGCGGCTCAGGCACCCGCCTGTGGCCGCTGTCGCGCGAGAAATACCCCAAACAACTGCTCAACCTGATGGGCCACGACTCGCTGTTGCAGGCCACCGTGCGCCGCGTCGACGGTGTGCAGGGCGTGACGCTTGCCGAACCGATGGTGGTGTGCAACGAAGAATATCGTTTTGTCATCGCCGAGCAGCTGCGCCAGCTCGACACGCGCGGCACCATCGTGCTTGAACCTTGTGGCAAAAATACGGCTCCAGCCCTTACCATTGCTGCGCTGGCAGCTCTTAAAAACGATGCAGACCCAGTGTTGCTGGTGATGCCGGCCGACCACGTCATCACCGACCTGGCGGCGTTCCAAAAAGTCGTGCGCCAGGGCGCTGAACTGGCGCAGGCCGGCGCCGTGGTGACCTTCGGCATCACACCCAACGCGCCAGAAACCGGCTATGGCTATATCCAGGCCGGCGCCGCCGATACCGGCAAGACAGACGCGGCGCGTCCCATCGCCCGCTTCGTCGAAAAGCCCGATTTAGCCACCGCGCAAAGCTATCTGGCCAGCGGCGACTACCTGTGGAATAGCGGCCTGTTCATGGTGCGTGCCTCGGTCTGGCTGGCCGCACTTGGTCAATGTCGCGCCGATATTCTGGCCGCGTGCCAGCAGGCGTGGGCCAGTGGCCAAACCGACGGCGACTTCGTCCGTGTCGGCCGCGACGCTTTCGCCCAGTGCCCGGCAGATTCGATCGACTACGCGGTGATGGAGCGCATCACCGCAGGCGCCGACCACGCCCACCTGCCGCTGGCGGTGGTGCTGCCGTTGCAAGCCGGCTGGTCCGACGTGGGTGCCTGGGACGCGCTGTGGCAGGTGCTGCCCAAGGACGCACATGGCAACGCCACGCACGGCGACGTGCTGCTGCACGACTGCAGCAACACGCTGGCGCTGTCCGAGGGTCGCCTGGTGGCGTGCGTTGGCGTTGACGACCTGGTTGTCGTCGAAACCGCCGACGCCCTGCTGGTGGCGCACAAGCACAAAACGCAGGACGTGAAAAAGATCGTCGACATGCTCAAGGCGCGCGGGCGCTCCGAGAGCAGCATTCACCGTAAAGTGTTCCGGCCCTGGGGCTGGTACGACGGCGTCGATGCGGGCGAGCGTTTTCAGGTCAAGCGCATCGTCGTCAA
>JBBIGT010000115.1:0-7031 GCA_037447395.1 Comamonadaceae bacterium
CCCCGGGCGCCAGCGAGGACAAGGTGATGGAAGTGGCGCTGGAGTGCGGTGCCGAAGACGTCATCAGCGACGACGACGGCGCCATCGAGGTGATTACCGCCGTGGCCGACTTTGAAGCCGTCAAGAACGCCCTGGAGACCGCCGGCTTGATGCCCGACGACGCCGAAGTGACGATGCGCGCCGAGAACCCGATCGAGCTCACCGGCGAAGACGCCGCGCGCATGCAGAAACTGCTCGACGCGCTGGAAGACCTCGACGACGTGCAAGAGGTCTACCACAACGCCGAAATCGACGCGGACAGTCTATGAAAATTCTGGTGATTGGTGGTGGTGGCCGCGAACACGCGCTGGCCTGGCGCCTGGTGCAGTCGCCCAAAACGCACAAGATTTACATTGCACCGGGCAACGGCGGCACCGGGCTGGATCCGCGTTTTGAAAACGTGCCCATCACCGACGTGAAAGCACTGTGCGCGTGGGCGCTGGAGCACAAAATCGTGTTGACGGTGGTTGGCCCCGAAGTGCCGCTGGCCGCCGGCGTGGTCGATGAATTCCGCAAACACGGCCTGCGCATTTTTGGGCCGACGCAAGCCGCCGCGCAACTGGAGAGCTCCAAGGCGTTTTCCAAGGCGTTCATGAAGCGCCACGGCATTCCCACGGCCGAGTTCGAAACCTTTTCCGACCCGGCGGCAGCGCACGCCTACGTCGATCAAAAGGGCGCGCCGATCGTCGTCAAGGCCGACGGTCTGGCCGCCGGCAAAGGCGTGGTGGTGGCGACCACGCTCGCGCAGGCGCACGAGGCGATCGATTTCATGCTCGTCGACAACACGCTGGGCGTGAGCCACAACGCCGGTGGTGCGCGGGTGGTCATTGAAGAATTCTTGCAGGGCGAAGAAGCCAGCTTCATCGTCATGGTCGACGGCAAGAATGTGCTGCCGCTGGCCACCAGCCAGGACCACAAGCGTCTGCAGACGGGTGACCTCGGGCCCAACACCGGCGGCATGGGCGCGTATTCGCCCGCGCCGGTGGTCACGCCCGACGTGCACGCGCGCGCCATGCGCGACATCATCATCCCGACCGTGCGTGGCATGGAAAAAGACGGCATTCCATTTACCGGTTTTCTGTACGCTGGCTTGATGATCGACGCGCAGGGCAAACCCAAAACGCTCGAATTCAACTGCCGCATGGGCGACCCGGAGACGCAGCCGATCATGATGCGTCTGAAGTCGGACCTGGTCGACGTGATGATGGCCGCCACCGAGCCCGGCCCCCACGGCCGGCTCGACCAGATTGAGCTGCAATGGGATCGGCGTACCGCTCTGGGCGTGGTATTGGCAGCACACGGCTACCCCGCCGCGCCGCGCAAGGGCGACCTCATCACCGGTTTCCCGGCCGAGGCCGAAGACGCTTGCGTGTTCCACGCCGGCACCACCCTGCAAGGCGGGCAGTTGCAGACCTCTGGTGGGCGCGTGCTGTGTGTGACCGCGCTGGCCGACAGCGTGCGCGCAGCCCAGCAGCGCGCCTACGAGCTCGCCTCGGCCATCCATTTCGATGGCATGCAATACCGCACCGACATTGGTTATCGCGCTATCAAAGGTGCTGCAACGTGACGGCAGCGCAGTCGTTTGCCGCCTATTTGCAGCAACTGCAGGCGCGCATCACCGGCGCCGTCACGGCGCTCGACGGCACGCCGTTTCTGACCGACGCCTGGCAAAAAGCGCCGGATGAGCCTTTGCAAGGCACGGGCATCACGCAGATTCTGGAAGCGGGGCCGGTGTTTGAGCGTGCCGGTTGTGGGTTCTCCCACGTGCGTGGCCCCAAGTTGCCGCCGTCGGCGACGCAACACCGTCCCGAACTGGCCGGCGCACCGTTCGAAGCCATGGGCGTGTCGCTGGTGTTCCACCCGCGCAACCCCTACGTGCCCACGGTGCACATGAACGTGCGCATGATCTCAGCCAGAGCCAATGACGGCGCCGAAGTGTGCTGGTTTGGCGGCGGCATGGACCTGACGCCGTACTACGGGTTTGTTGAAGATGTGGTGCATTTCCACCAGATCTGCAAGGACGCGCTGGCGCCGTTTGGCGACGACAAATACCCGCGCTTCAAGACCTGGTGCGACGAATACTTTTTCTTGAAGCACCGCAACGAGCCGCGTGGCGTCGGCGGTGTGTTTTTTGACGACTTCGCCGAGCTGGGGTTCGAGCGCAGCCAGGCGATGACGCAAGCCGTGGCCGACGCGTTTCTCGACGCCTACCTGCCTATCGTGCAGCGGCGCAAGGACACGCCATATGGCCAGCGCGAGCGTGAGTTTCAGCTTTACCGACGCGGCCGCTATGTCGAGTTCAACCTGGTCTGGGACCGCGGCACGCACTTTGGCCTGCAGTCGGGCGGGCGTAGCGAGTCGATTTTGTTGTCGATGCCGCCGCTGGCCAGCTGGGCGTACAACCGCAGCCCGGAACCGGGTACGCCCGAGGCCGCGTTGTACAGCCAGTTTCTGTTGCGCCGGGATTGGCTTTGATGGTCGCGGCGGTGCCCCAGCGTGTCGGTATTCTGGGCGGCGCGTTTGATCCGCCGCACACGGCGCACGTGGCGCTGGCGCAGGCGGCCATCAGCCAATTGGCGCTGGATGCGTTGATCGTCGTCCCCACCGGACACGCGTGGCACAAGCCACGGCACTTGAGCGCCGCTGAACATCGCCTGGCGATGACGGCGCTGGCCTTTGCAGCGCTGCCGCAGGTGCGCATCGACGCCTGCGAAACGCAGCGCAGCGGCCCCAGCTACACCGTCGACACCTTGCTGGCGTTGCGCCGTGCGGCACCGCTCGCGCAGTGGTTCTTGATCATCGGCGCCGACCAGGCGGTGGCCTTGACGAGCTGGAAGCGGTGGCCGGAGATTGTTCAATCAGCTATAATTTGCGTAGCTGATAGACCGCATGCAACAGGGGTGCAAGTGCCATTTGCCGCTGAACTTGCGCAGCCCCAACGTTTTTTGCATCTGCAACTGCCGGCACGCGACGTCGACGCCACGTCGATCCGTCGGGCGGTGGCAGCCGGGCACGACGTGACGCCACTGGTCGGTGCGTCCGTTGCGCGTTATATTGCCGACCACCACCTCTACCTCAACGATTGATGTCCACTTCAGCCAAATCCCCAGCGGTCAAACCCGTCACCAGCAAACCAGCCCGCGCCGCGGCGGTCAAAAAAGACGTGCAAAAACTGCAGCGCGCCATTGTCGACGGGCTCGAGGACGTCAAGGCGCAAGACATCGTGGTGTTTGACACCGAGTCGCTGTCGCCGCTGTTTGAGCGCGTGATCGTCGCCAGCGGCACGTCGAACCGGCAAACCAAGGCGCTGGCCGCCAGTGTCGTCGATGCCGTGCGCGAGGCTGGTTTTGCCAAGCCGCGCGTCGAGGGCGAAGACAACGGCGAATGGATCATCGTCGACTGCGGTGCGGCGGTGGCGCATGTGATGCAACCGAACATCCGCAGCTACTACAACCTGGAAGAACTGTGGGGCGACAAGCCGGTGCGCCTGAAGCTCGGCGCGGCCAAACCGGTGGTGGCCAAGACCGCCCGGATGCCGGCGGCGCCGACACAGCCGGCGCGTGCCGCCAAGCCCGAAACGAGCCTGCGCCGCTCCAGCGCCGCCAAGAAGGGCGTGGCGGCGGCGTTTCCGTCCAAGGCGGCGTTGAAGAAGGCGCAAGCCGGTGCCGCATCAGCGACCAAGAATACTACCAAAAAGAGAGCTGGCAGCGCCGACAATAAAAGCGTTGCAGGCCAAAATGATTTGAAATCTTCGGCCAAGCCACGGGTCAAGACGCTGGTCGTCAACGCGCCGGGCAAAGCGGCGGCGAAGAAGGCGACGGGCAAAGTGGCGGGCAGCGCCACCACGCGGCGCACGCCGGTCAAGCCAGCCGGCAAACCCACAGCGCGCAAAGCCTGAGCGTGCGCCTGATCGTCGTTGCCGTCGGTCAGCGCGTGCCCGATTGGGCGCAGACCGCCTGGGACGACTACGCAAAGCGGTTTCCATTCGAAATCAAAGTCGAACTCAAGGCTGTCAAGACCGAGCCGCGCGCCGCCAAGTCGCTGGAGACCCTGCTTGGCGCCGAGCGTGCGCGCATTCAGGCGGCCATTCCCAAGGGGTGTCGCGTCGTCGCGCTGGACGAGCGCGGCACAGCCATGACGACCGTGGCGTTGGCGGCCAAGCTGAAAGACTGGCAGGGCGGTGGCGGTGACGTGGCACTGGTCATTGGCGGACCCGACGGGCTGGAGCCGGCGTTTCGCCAAGCCGCGCACGAACGCCTGCGCCTGTCGGACCTGACGTTGCCGCACGCGTTTGTGCGCGTGCTGTTGATTGAGCAGCTGTACCGCGCCTGGTCGATCAACGCCAACCACCCGTACCACCGGGAATAGTTGCCCGACATGAAACGAGCAACAGAAGGCAAGACGCCGTTCGTCTATCTCGCCTCGCAAAGCCCGCGGCGCCGGCAGCTGCTGGAGCAACTGGGCGTGCGTTACGAGTTGCTGCTGGCCGACGCCGCCGAGGACGCCGAAGCGCTCGAGGTGGTGTTGCCGCGCGAGGCGCCGGCCACTTACGTGCAGCGGGTCACGCAGGTCAAGCTCGACGCCGCCTTGCAGCGGCGCGCGCGGCGCGGTTTGCCGCCGGCGCCGGTGCTGTGCTCGGACACCACGGTGGCGCTGGGCCGCGAGATTTTGGGCAAGCCGGTGGATGCGGCCGATGCCGCGCGCATGTTGGCGCTGCTGGCCGGGCAGACGCACCGGGTGCTGACGGCGGTGGCGCTGGGCACGGCGAACAGACGCGTGCAGGCGCTGTCAATTTCGCGCGTGACCTTTGCCCCGATGACCCGCGCGCAGATCAACGCCTACGTGGCCAGTGGCGAACCCATGGGCAAGGCCGGCGCCTACGCGGTGCAGGGCAGGGCGGCGTCGTATATCAGCAAGCTGTCGGGCAGCTACACCGGTATCATGGGTCTGCCGCTGTTCGAGACCGCTCAACTGCTGCGCGACATGGACTTGAATTGCTAGCGGTTGTATAGCTGTCAGCGCTTGCTAAATAAGGGCCAGAGGCCTATTTGTTACATAAATTCAGAGAGACATGCAAGAAGACATTTTGATCAACTGGTCGCCTCAAGAGACGCGCGTGGCGATCGTCGAAGGCGGCGCGCTGCAAGAGCTGCACGTCGAGCGAACGCTCGCGCGCGGCTTGGTGGGTAACGTCTACCTGGGCAAGGTGTCGCGCGTGCTGCCGGGCATGCAGTCGGCGTTCATCGACATTGGCCTGGAGCGCGCGGCGTTTTTACACGTGGCCGACGTCTGGCACCCGCCCGCCGAGGGTGAGACGATTTCTTCGGCGCGCGCGGCTGCGGCGCAGACGCCGATTGAGCGGCAGGTGTTCGAAGGCCAGAGCTTGATGGTGCAGGTCATCAAGGATCCGATCGGCACCAAGGGTGCGCGCCTGTCGACGCAGATCAGCATCGCCGGGCGCATGCTGGTGTTCCTGCCGCAGGACGAGCATATTGGCGTGTCGCAAAAAATCCCGCATGAGCAGCGCGAGGCCTTGCGGGCCCGGGTGCAGGCGTTGGTGGGCGACATGGGCGGCGGCTTCATTCTGCGCACCAACGCCGAGGACGCCACCGACCAGGAGTTGGCGGACGACATCGCCTACTTGCGCAAGGCTTGGGCGCGTGTCAAAGACGGCGCCACGCGCTTGCCGGCGACGTCGCTGTTGCATCAGGACTTGAGCCTGCTGCAGCGTGTGCTGCGCGACCTGGCCAGTGAGGCCACGCAGAGCATCAAGGTCGATTCGCGCGAGCAGTTTGACGCCTTGCGCGCTTTTGGTGATGAGTTCATGCCGGCGGCGGCGCAAAAGCTGCAACTCTACAAGGGCGAGCGGCCGATTTTTGACCTGCACTCGATCGACGAGGACATCGCCCGCGCGCTGGGCCGGCGCGTCGAGCTGAAGTCGGGCGGCTACCTGATCATCGACCAGACCGAGGCGCTGACGACGGTCGACGTCAATACCGGCGGCTATGTCGGCGCGCGCAATTTTGACGACACCATCTTTCGCACCAACCTGGAGGCGACGCAGGCCATCGCCCGGCAGTTGCGTCTGCGCAATCTGGGCGGCATCGTCGTGGTTGACTTCATCGACATGGAGCGCGACGAGCATCGCCAGGCGGTGCTCGAGGAAATGCGCAAGCAGCTCAAGCGTGATCGTGTCAAGACCATGTGCGGCGGTTTCTCGCAGCTCGGGCTGGTCGAGATGACGCGCAAGCGCACGCGCGAATCGCTGGCGCACCTGCTGTGCGAGCCGTGCCCGCTGTGCCAGGGCAAGGGCATGGTCAAGACGGCGCGCACGGTGGCTTACGACATCCTGCGCGAGATTCTGCGCGAGGCGCGCCAGTTCAACCCCAAAGAGTTTCGCGTCGTCGCCGCGCCGCAGGTGATTGAGCTGTTCCTCGACGAGGAAAGCCAGCACCTGGCCGGCCTATCCGAGTTCATCGGCAAACCGGTGTCGCTGCACAGCGAGGGCGCGATGGGGCAGGAACAGTACGACATCGTGCTGATGTAGGGCCACCAATGAAGTCAGACGCACGGTGTCGCTGCCCTCGCATTTCGCGCTTGCGCTGCCCGTTTGCGCGAGAAGGCTTGAGTGAGGGCAGACACCGATGACCGCCGTCGTGAGCGCCAACGCGCAACCGATCCCGATTCTGGTTTACCACCAGATCGACGCGGCGCCGCCCAGCCGGGCCAGACGACGGACTGGGTACGTCAGCGCGCCGGCGTTTGCCCGGCAGATGCGCTGGCTCAAGCTGTTGGGGTATCAGGGCTTGTCGCTGTCGGCGTTGCTGCCGTATCTGCTTGGACAGCGGCAAGGAAAGGTTGTTGGCGTGACTTTTGATGACGGTTACCTTAACAACCTGCAGCACGCCCTGCCCGTATTGCAGCGGCTCGGGTTTTCATCAACCTGCTATTGCGTCAGCCAGCGCCTGGGGCAATGCAACGACTGGGATGCA
>JBBIGT010000116.1:0-7004 GCA_037447395.1 Comamonadaceae bacterium
TTTTCCAATGCTTTCCAACCACACCGGTTGCTGCGCTTTCAGTAGCAACACGAGGCCAAGCATCAGGGCCGCGACATGAAATAGACTCCAGACCGGACGCAATGCCGCCGATTGCACGGTGAGCCAGCCCAAACCCTGCACCGAAGCCGCTGCCAGCGCCCCCAGCAACGAATAACCGACCACGCGTCCAACTTGAAACGTCCACATCGCCGCCCCCCTGTGCTCAGGTGAGGCTTGGCCGATGCCGGCGCATGCCGCCCCGCACATGGCAATGCAATGCGGCCCGCCAGCCAGTCCCATGAGCAGCGCGGTGAGCGCCAGCGACGACTGCATAGGCAACGATTAAAGAATCTTGGAAAATTTGGCGCGGGTGCGATCGGTTTGCAAATAGCGGTCAAACACCATGGCCACGGCACGCACAAAGAACCAGCCCTTTTCGGTGACCTGAATGCCGCTGTCGTCCAACTGGACCAGTCCCTGCGCTTGCTGGGCGACCATGACTTCCATTTCTTTGGCAAAGTAGTCCTTGAACTTGATCAGGTACGCGTGCTCGATCGATTCAAAGTTCACCCGGCCCTGGCACATCAGCGCCATGATGACCGCGCGGCGCAGCAGATCGTCCTTGTTGAGCCCCAGGCCCTTGACGATCGGGAAGTGTCCCTGGTCGAGAAAGTCGTAATACTCTTCCAGCGTTTTGGCGTTCTGACTGTAGGTTGCACCGACACGGCCGATCGACGACACGCCCAGGCCGACCATATCGCAATCGGGTTGCGTGCTGTAGCCCTGAAAGTTGCGATGCAGCCTCCCTTGGCGCTTGGCCACCGCCAGCGAGTCATTGGGCAAGGCAAAGTGGTCCATGCCGATGTAAACGTAGCCAGCGTTCATCAACGCCGCCATCGAGCGCGACAACATGGTCACCTTGGACGCCGCTGTCGGGATCTCGGTCGACGAAATCCGGCGCTGCGGCTTGAAGCGCTCGGGCAAGTGCGCATACGCGTACAAGGCAATGCGATCGGGCTTGAGCGCGGTTATCTGCGCCATCGTGCGGTCGACCGACTCTGGCGTTTGCTCGGGCAGGCCATAAATCAGGTCGACGTTGATCGATTCAAAGCCCCGATCGCGCGCCGCCTGGACTAGGTCGAACACCTGTTCGGCGGGCTGAATGCGGTGCACGGCTTTTTGCACCGCGGGCTCGAAGTCTTGTACACCAAAACTCAAGCGGTTGAAACCCATGGCCATCAGCGCATCGAGCCGCTGGTTATCGATCGTGCGTGGGTCGATTTCGATCGAGTACTCGCCCCCCGGAGTCAGATTGAAGCTGCGCCGCAGCATGGCCATGACTTCCCGCAGCTCATCGTCGCTCAAAAAGGTGGGTGAACCACCGCCAAAATGCAACTGCGAAACGGTTTGACCGACACCCATGTGCTTGGTGTGCAAGTCGATTTCCATGCCAAGGTATTTGATGTACGCAGCAGCCCGGTCATGGTGCTTGGTAATGATCTTGTTGCAGGCGCAGTAGTAGCACAGCGACTCGCAAAAAGGAATATGGATGTAGAGCGACAACGGCAACGTCATGGCCGCCGGACCCGTGCGGCGCTGTTCAAGCGCCTGGATGTAATCCTGCGCCGTGAATGCCTCGACAAAACGATCCGCTGTCGGGTACGAAGTGTAGCGCGGGCCGGAAACGTCGTACTGACGAATCAGGCTTTCAGAAATTGGCACGGAAGTAGTTTCGGTCATAAAAAATCCTTCAAACGGTCGACGAATATGCCGTGTAAGCAACTCGTCATTCTTGATCTTGGTCAATGAATAGGATAAAACACCGTCACGCGAAAATAGTGCAGCGTCTTTGACCCGCGTCAAAAAATGTCAAAATCCAGCCCATGAATCACGACACCTTCAAAATTGCTTGTGCAAACTGCAACATGCGCGAGTTGTGCATGCCGATCGGTCTGTCCCAGGAAGAGTTGAATCGCATCGACGAGATCATCGGCAGCCGACGCAAGGTCAAGCGCGGTGAAACTTTGTTCCACAATGGCGAAAAATTCACACATTTGTACGCCATTAGAACGGGATTTTTTAAAACCTGCATCACCTCGGAAGATGGCCGTGACCAAGTCACGGGTTTCCAGATGGCCGGAGAAATCATTGGCCTGGACGGCATCGTCAACGACAGCCATACCTGCGACGCCATCGCTCTTGAAGACGCCGAAATTTGCGCCCTGCCATTTGCGCAGATGGAGAGCCTGTCGCGCGAAGTCAACTCCCTGCAACACCACATGCACAAGGTCATGAGCCGCGAAATTGTCCGCGAGCACGGTGTGATGTTGTTGCTCGGAAGCATGCGTGCTGAAGAACGATTGGCGGCTTTCTTGTTAAATTTGGCGCAACGCCTGCACTCACGGGGCTTCTCGCAGTCCGAGTTGGTCTTGCGCATGACCCGGGAGGAAATTGGCAGTTACCTCGGGTTGAAACTGGAAACCATCAGCCGCACCTTTTCAAGGTTCGTTGAGGACGGCATCGTCGAAGTCAAGCAACGGCACGTCCGGATATTAAATACCCAGGCGCTACAAGACATCGTCAACCCACATTGACACCATCACTTGCTGACGATGGGTACTGCGCCGGTAGCGCCGTGATTTCGAGCTTGTAGCGCCGGTGCGCCGTCCGCAGGGATCGCTGTCAAGCCTTTTTGTTTCAGGGCGTCGACGTTCTGCCGATACATCTCGTCGGAAACGATTTCATTCGGGCTTGACGCCGCCAGGTAAAACGTCGTCAACCCCGCGACCACGACAATGGCCGGTCCGGCGATGACCATCCATACATGACCAAATCGCCACCAAGGCTGAGCGTCGTGACTGTTTCCCTTGTTCATTCAATAAAACTCCGATAGACCGACCGAACGAGTGCGTCGTCGCCCGCAAAAAAATTGGGTGACCCATCGGCCACCCAACATCATCGAGGAAGACGCAGAGCTATTAATTCTGCATGAACCGTTGCTCAGGACTTGTTCGACAGGCCCCAGATGTACCCCGTCAGCACATGAATCTGCGCGGCGGTCAATTTGCCACCCTTCTCGATTGATTGGGCGGGCATGACGTTGACTTTGCCATTGTTGACCATCTCAAGAATGGCTTTTTCACCAAAGCCGTGCAACCAAATGTTGTCGGTCAAGTTTGCCGAACCGACGGCCTCCATCCCTTTGCCGTCGGGTCCGTGGCACGCTGCACAAACGGCGAACTTCTCTTTACCCAGCGCAGCACGAGCTGAATCGTGGGGGCTACCCGACAGGCTCAACACGTATTGGGCCACGTTCTTGACATCGTCTGCGCCACCTACAGCGGCAGCGATCGGAGGCATGTTACCGATGCGACCACCGGTGATCGTTTCCTTGATCTTTTCTGGAGTGCCACCGTGCAACCAATCACCGTCGGTCAGGTTGGGGAAGCCCTTGTTCCCGTGTGCGTCAGACGCATGGCATTGCGCACAGTTATTGCTGTATAGACGTTCGCCAATGGCCATGGCCTGCCCGTCTTTGGCAACCTCCTGCGGCGTCATACTGACAAAGCGAGCGTACAGCGGCGCCGTTTCTTGCTCGCCCTTGGCAACCTCAGCGGTGAACTGCCCGGCAGAAGTCCAGCCAAATTTCCCCGGGAATGTACCCAAACCCGGGTACAGCGCAAGGTAGCCAAGCGCAAAAAACACCGTGATGACAAACATGTACAACCACCAACGCGGTAGCGGATTATTCATCTCCCGCAGATCGCCATCCCAGACGTGTCCGGTCGTGTTGTCTGCCGCTGACGAAGCCTTAATCTTTCCGGTGATCACCAGCAAAATGAGGCATGCGACGAGGCCGACCAGCGAAATACCTGTAACGTAGATCGCCCAAAAATTACTCGTAAAGTCGCTCATATTTATTCCTATCGGGTGTAAGGGTCAGTCCTGCTCGAACGGCAAGTTGGCAGCTTGTTGAAAGTCGGCAGAATTCTTGCGCGAGTACGCCCACACAATAATTCCAATAAAGCTCACAAAGCTGACCACAGTGAACAGCGAGCGAAGCGTGTTGACATCAAGCTCCATGAACGTCTCCCGTTTACTTTGTTGCGGTTCCGAGAACCTGCAGATAGGCCACCAAGGCATCCATCTCGGTCTTGCCCGTCAGTTCTTCCGGGGCCGCGGTAATCTCGGCGTCGGTATACGGCACACCCAGTGTGCGCAGCGTCTTCATGTGCGATGAAATAGTGGCCGCATCGGCCGCGGTCGTCATCAACCACGGGTACGCAGGCATGATCGATTCAGGCACCAGATCACGCGGGTTGTTCAGGTGGGTAATTTGCCACTGGTCGCTGTACTTGCCACCAACACGGTGCAAATCCGGACCGGTACGCTTGCTACCCCATTGAAAAGGGTGGTCGTAAACAAACTCACCCGCCTTGGAATACGGGCCGTAGCGCAGCGTTTCAGCACGGAACGGGCGAACCATTTGTGAATGGCAGTTGTAGCAACCTTCGCGCTCGTAAATGTCGCGTCCGGCCAGTTGCAGGGCGGTGTACGGTTTCAGACCGGGCGCCGCCGTCGTTGTCGATTTTTGATAGAACAACGGAACGATTTCGACCAGTCCGCCAAACAGCAGCACGATCAACATCAAGACAATCATCAAGCCATTATTTGACTCAATGTTTGAATGCGAGAAGCCGCCACTTTGATTGGAAGTTGACATAATTTTTTACCTCAAGCGTGAGCGACAACGGTCGGAATGGTGACGGTGACGGAGCGACCCGCCGTGGCCGTCTTGACAGTGTTCCACAGCATGATGAGCATGCCTGTGAGATACAACAGCCCGCCTACCAAGCGCAACACATAAAACGGATAGCTAGCCTTTACCGATTCAACAAACGTGTAAGTCAGCGTGCCATCGGCATTGATTGAGCGCCACATCAGACCTTGCATCACACCGGCGATCCACAGTGCGGCGATATACAGGACGATACCAACCGTAGCCATGTAAAAGTGCACTTCGATGGCCTTGACGCTGAACATCTGCTTTTGACCAAACAAACGCGGAATCAGGTAGTACATGGAGCCCATCGTCACCAGGCCAACCCAACCCAGCGCACCCGAGTGCACGTGGCCAACCGTCCAGTCGGTGTAGTGCGACAGCGCGTTGACGGTCTTGATGGACATCATCGGACCTTCAAACGTCGACATACCGTAGAAAGACAGCGACACAATCAGGAAGCGCAGGATCGGGTCGTCGCGCAGCTTGTGCCAGGCACCCGACAAGGTCATGATGCCGTTGATCATGCCACCCCAACTCGGTGCCAGAAGAACCAGCGAGAAGACCATACCGATGGATTGCGTCCAGTCCGGCAAAGCGGTGTAGTGCAAGTGGTGCGGGCCCGCCCACATGTAGGTGAATATCAACGCCCAGAAGTGAACAATCGACAGGCGATACGAATAGACAGGGCGACCCGCCTGCTTCGGAATAAAGTAGTACATCATCCCCAGAAAGCCGGCAGTCAGGAAGAAACCGACCGCGTTATGGCCGTACCACCACTGCACCATGGCATCCTGCACGCCAGCGTAAGCAGAGTAAGACTTCAAGCCTGTCAAGCTGACCGGCAACTCCGCGCTGTTACCCAAATGCAGCAGGGCCACCGCCAAAATGAATGCCCCAAAAAACCAGTTGGCAACGTAGATATGCTTGACTTTGCGCGTACCCACCGTGCCGAAAAAGTTGATGGCATACGCGACCCAGACCAAGGTGATCAGGATGTCGATGGGCCATTCCAGTTCTGCATATTCCTTGCCAGTGGTGAAGCCTAAAGGCAAACTGACCGCGGCAAACAGAATAATCAACTGCCAGCCCCAGAAAGTGAACGCCGCCAGCTTGTCGCTGAACAGACGTACCTGACACGTCCGCTGAACGACGTAATACGACGTCGCAAACAAGCCGCAGCCGCCAAATGCAAAGATCACCGCATTGGTATGCAGCGGACGCAAGCGCCCAAACGACAAAAACGATATGCCCATGTTCAGTTCAGGCCAAGCCAGCTGCGCGGCGACGATGACGCCGACGAGCATGCCAACGACCCCCCAAACGACGGTCATGATGGCAAACTGCCGCACAATCTTGTCGTTGTACGTCGTTGCCTGCGAATTAGGAAATGCCATGTTCACCTCTTTTCTAAAAAACCCGCCGGAGTTTCGTCGGTAGCACTTGCGATTCGTTTGATATAAATCAAACCCGAACCAGAATCTTACGAATCCTTAAGAATTCTTTCGCCCTCTTTCTCGACGTCGTCGAACTGACCACTGTGGATGGCCCACCAGACACCGCCGATGATAAAAAAGACCAACACGACCGACAGGGGCACCAGCAAATATAGAATGTCCATCAATTGGCCTCCGGTTTCGCGTGATCGCTGGCAAGTCGCACCGCGTTGAGCACCACCAACAAGGAACTGCTGGCCATGCCAATGCCGGCCAACCATGCCGGCATGAGCCCTGCCACCGCCAATGGCACTGCGACAGCGTTATAGCCCGCTGCCCACCACAAGTTCTGCTTGACGACGGCGAGTGTACGTTGCGCCAAATCGCTCGCCCAAGCCACATCCGTCAATCTTTGGCCAGAGACCATCAGGTCGGCCCGGGCCTGCGCCAGTGGCACTGCCGCGCCAAACGCAAACGACACGTGCGCGCCAGCCAGAACCGGCCCGTCGTTCAAACCGTCGCCAACCACCGCCACGGTCCGTCCAAGTGACTGCAGTTGCCGCAAAAAGTCGAGTTTTTCCTGCGGCGTGCACTGGCTTTTGAACTCGCTGATGCCGATCTGCTGAGCGACTCGCCGCACGGCAGGTGCAGCGTCACCCGATACCAGATAAATCGCGAGGCCACGCTGCTTCAGCCGCTGCACCGTCTTCTCAGCATCATCGCGAAGGCGTTCTTGCATCGCAAATGTGGCCAGCCAACCCTGATGGTCGCTGAGGTAGACCTGGGTA
>JBBIGT010000117.1:0-6895 GCA_037447395.1 Comamonadaceae bacterium
CTGTTCACGGCGCAAATCCTGTTCGGCATCACGCTCGGTCTGCAATACCTGATCGGCGACCTGGCGTTTCCGTACATCCCGTTCAACCAAGCGCGCATGGTACACACCAACCTGCTGATTGTCTGGTTGCTGTTTGGCTTCATGGGCGCGGCGTACTACCTGGTGCCTGAAGAATCCGAGACCGAGCTGTACAGCCCCAAGCTGGCACTGGTGTTGTTCTGGGTGTTCCTGGTCGCAGGTGCCTTGACCATCGTCGGCTACCTGGCCGTGCCCTACGCGCGGCTGGCTGAGCTGACCGGCAACGAGCTGCTAGCGACCATGGGCCGCGAGTTTCTGGAGCAACCCTTGCCTACCAAGCTGGGCATCGTCGTTGTTGCACTGGGCTTTTTGTTCAACATCAGCATGACCGTGCTCAAGGGCCGCAAGACCAGCATCTCGCTGGTGCTGCTGATGGGCCTGTGGGGTCTGGCGCTGATGTTCCTGTTCAGCTTTGTCAACCCGGGCAACCTGGTGCGCGACAAGATGTACTGGTGGTTCGTCGTGCACCTGTGGGTCGAAGGTGTGTGGGAGCTGATTCTGGGTTCGCTGTTGGCCTTTATCCTGATCAAGACCACCGGCGTCGACCGCGAAGTGATCGACAAATGGCTGTACGTGATCATCGCCATGGCGCTGATTACCGGCATTCTGGGTACCGGCCACCACTTCTTCTTTATTGGTATGCCGGGCTACTGGCAGTGGGTTGGCAGCATCTTTTCTGCGATGGAGCCAATCCCGTTCTTCATGATGACGGTGTTTGCCTTCAACATGGTGCAGCGGCGCCGCCGTGACCACGCCAACCAGGCCGCGCTGCTGTGGGCGGTGGGCTGCTCGGTGGTGGGTTTTCTGGGCGCGGGCTTGTGGGGCTTCATGCACACGCTGTCGCCCATCAACTACTACACGCACGGCAGCCAGATCACTGCGGCGCACGGCCACCTGGCCTTCTACGGTGCCTACGTGATGGTGGTGATTGCCATGATCAGTTACGCCATGCCGACGTTGCGCGGGCGCGTCGCCAACAGTCGGCGCGCGCAAAGCGTGGAGATGTGGAGCTTCTGGATCATGACGGTGAGCATGGGCCTGATGGTGCTGGCGCTCACCGGCGCCGGTATCCTGCAAGTGTGGTTACAGCGCCTGCCCACCGAAGGGGCCATGCCGTTCATGCAGGTGCAAGACCAGTTGCGCTTTTTCTACTGGCTGCGCGTGGCCGGTGGCGTCGGCTTCCTGTTGGGACTAATCACCTACCTGAGCAGCTTCTTTATGGCGGCGGGTCGGCCCGAAGAGCTTGAAGCTCGCGTCGGCAACGGGAAACTGGCGCGTGCCTGAGCCGCTTGCGTATTCAGTTAGCCATGACGATCCCTTATTACGCCGAGCAGGCGCAGGAGTGCGCGCTGTTTGAGCACGCCTGGCGCAAGCAACTGCCACTGAACAGCTGTTGCGCCGCCGGCTGCGGCAAAACCCGCTTTGTCGAACACATGGCCGCACGCCTGGGGCGGCCGCTGATCACCGTGAGCTGCCACGACGATCTGAGCGCTGCAGACCTGGTGGGGCGTTTTCTGATTGGTCAGGGCAATACCGTCTGGTCAGACGGGCCGCTGGCGCGCGCCGTGCGCAGCGGCGCCATTTGCTACCTCGACGAAGTGGTCGAAGCGCGCAAGGACACCACCGTGGTGCTGCACCCGCTGGCCGACGACCGCCGACTGCTGCCCATCGAGCGCACCGGCGAGCAACTGCAGGCGCCGCCCGAGTTCATGCTGGTGATCTCGTACAACCCCGGCTACCAGAATCTGCTCAAAGGCCTCAAGCCCAGCACCCGTCAGCGCTTCGTGGCGCTGACGCTGAACTATCCCGGCGCCGACGTCGAGACGCGCATCGTGCAAACCGAAGCCGGCGTTACCGAGACACAAGCCCGCCAGTTGGTGTCGCTGGCGCAAGCGCTGCGCCGTCTCAACGAATTCGATCTGGAAGAAACCGCCAGCACGCGGCTGCTGGTCGCCGCCGGGCGACTGCTGGCCAGCGGTTTGCCCATGCACGTGGCTTGCCAGGCGACGATTATTGACGCGCTCACCGATGATCTGGATACCGCCGCGGCACTGGGTGAGGTGGTCGCAGCGCGCATCGGTCATGGCGACTGAGCAGCCGCCCGGCACGCTCTCAGCCGCGACTGTGCTGGCAACGCCAGCCTTGGACGGCTTGGCGACGGCCTCTAAAAACAACAGGCTCCAGAGGCTTCGCGCCCTGACACAGTCCTGGTTCTTTGTTCTATTTTTAATAGCACCGATCAGCAACCTGCTGCGCTTTGACCTGACTGATCGGCAGCTCTGGTTCCTCGGCATGCGCTGGTCGCTGGGCATCGATGCGCTGGCCGCCGGGCAGATCATCGCCACCGACGCGGCGTGGCAGTTGATCTGGCGCGCCTTCGTGCCGGCGCTGCTGCTGGTCGCCGTCTTTCTCGGTGTGGCCTACCGTTATGGGCGACTTTATTGCGGCTGGCTGTGTCCGCACTTTTCGGTGGTCGAGCTGCTCAACAGCGTACTGCACCGCGCTTGCGGCAAATTCAGCTTGTGGGAAAAGCAAGCCACGCCACGGGCCAACACGCCAACGACGCCCGCGCAAGCGCACTGGTGGCCAATCTTTTTTGCCAGCTGCCTGCTGATGGGTTTATTGTGGGCGACCACTTTGCTGACCTACCTGCTGCCGCCGGAGGTGATCTGGAGCGGCCTGTGGCGCGGCACGCTGACGGCCAATCAGGCACGCTTCATCGGCGTGGCAACGGTGATTTTTACGCTGGAATTCACGCTGGCGCGGCACCTGTTTTGCCGCTTTGGCTGCGCCGTGGGGCTGTTCCAGAGCCTGGTCTGGATGGCCAACCCACGCGCACTGGTAGTGAGTTTTGACCGGGCCCAGGCGCGCGACTGCAAAACCTGCGACGCGCCGCGCGGCGCGGCCTGTGACGCCGTCTGCCCGATGCGCCTGCAGCCGCGCAACATCAAGCGCAAGATGTTTTCCTGCGTGCAGTGCGGCCAGTGCCTGCAAGCCTGCGACACCACGCAAACAGCGCAGCAGCGCCAGCCCAATCTGACTTGGGCAGTCGGCGAAGCGGCGCTGCGCGAAACCTTGCATCAACGTCGAGCGGCGCTGATTGAGCGCAACTAAGAGCGCCTGAGCGACCAAACCATGGAAGAAACCGTCGGTCGCTGGTGGCACCACAGCGTGACGCGCTGGGCCAGCAGCGGCCACCCCGACGCGCGGGTGACGCTGGCCGAAATGCAACGCAGTATTGGCGTGCTGTTTCGCGCCGCCGGCGGCGCCGCCGCGACGCGACTGACCGCCGCAGCGGCGCGCCAGCACGGCGGCACACGCAGCTGGCTGAAAAAATTGGCTGGCAGTGGCCAGCGCGCCGATACCGCGCACCTGGAGCCCGAGGTGCTGGCGCTACCGCCGGCACTGGCGGTGTTTGCGGATGCCACGCTCAACCGCGACTTGTACCTGTGGCTGGCGCTGCAATCAGCTGGTCTGCAACCCACCAACGATTGGCTAGGCGACAACGTGCGCGCCACGCAGGCGGCGCTGCAAGCTTTTCCGGGCTTTGCGCCGCGCTACCGTCGTCTATTGGCGGCGCATCTGGCACAACGACCCCAGCCGGATCAGCTCAAAGGCGATGCCGCGCTGGCCGAAGCAGCAGTGCGCGAGGGCTTGACCGCTGTGGCAGCAAGCGAAACGGCGATGCATTCGGGTCTGGCAGCCATCACACCCGCCCGTGCAATACCGCCAATCGATGCCCAGTGCGTCGCCCCGGTATGGCTGTGGCTCAGCGCCGGGCCAGGCTGTGCCGCGCTGGCACGTGACGCAGCAACCAGCACACCGCCTCCTGCGACTGGGCGCAGCAGGCCGGGCGATCCCCAGCGCCGCCGTGCGCAGCAGACCCAGTCAAATTCGGACCGCCAAGCCATGGTGCTGCCGTTTCGTGCCGAAGCGCTGATGAGCTGGAACGAGATGGTGCACGTCAACCGCAGCAGCGATGACGACGACGACGGCAACGCGCTTGATGCCGCCAACGACATGGACGTGCTGTCTGTGGCGCCCGACGGCCAGTCGCTGGCCTCACGCGTCAAGTTCGACCTTGACCTGCCCAGCAGCAGCGCCGACGACGCGCCGCTCGGCCCGGGCATCGCCTTACCGGAATGGGATTTCCGCCAGCGCCGTCTGCTGCCCGACCATTGCCGGGTGCAAGAGATGCAAGCGCGCAACGCGCCAGACTTCAAGCCCAACGCCGCACTGCAGCGCACTGCGCGCGCCATGCGCCGGCGCCTGGAGGTGCTGCGCGACCTGCCGCGTCCACAGCACGCGCAAGACAGCGGTGACGATATCGATCTCGACGCCTGGGTGCGGTTTGCCAGCGAGCAGTCCCTTGCCATGCCAATGCAGACCGACACGCCGGCGGTCTACCTGCGCCACAGCCGCACCGAGCGCAGCCTGGCCACCTTGCTGCTGGCCGACTTGTCGCTTTCCACCGACGCCTACGCCACGCAGGACGCACGGGTGATCGACATCATCCGCGATGCGCTGCTCGTCTTTGGCGAGGCCCTGAGCGCCAGCGGCGACCCGTTTGCCATGTGGGGCTTCAGCTCGGTGCGGCGCAGCCACGTGCGTCTGCAACTGCTCAAAAGCTTCGCGCAAGCCTGGCGCGCACCAGAGAGAAATCGCGTCGGTGCCATCAAGCCGGGCTACTACACGCGCATGGGTGCGGCTATTCGCCACGCCACGCAGCAATTGCAGGCGCGCCCGGAGCAGCGTCGCCTGTTGATGCTGCTGACCGACGGTAAACCCAACGATTTGGACGTGTACGAAGGCCGCTACGGCCTGGAAGACACGCGCCACGCCATCCACGAGGCGCGCCAAGCGGGGTTAACACCGTTTTGCGTGACCGTCGATCAGCAAGCGCGCGACTATCTGCCGCTGCTCTTTGGTGCGCACGGCTTTGCCCTGGTGCAGCGCCCGCAAGACCTGGTGCGCCAACTGACGCAGGCGTGGGTGAGTTTGTCGGCCCGCTGATTCAGCAACCAACGTGATGTCGCGTTAGTGGGCAGCGGGTTACAGTGCATTCCCTTTTGCACTGACCTCACCCCATGAAAACCGCCTCTGATGCCGCTGCCATCCAGCGCTACCTGTCGGTGTTGCCGATGTTCAGTGACCTGTCAAAAGACGAACGCGAGCGTCTGTCCGCCGGTTGCCGGCTCAAGCGCTTTGAGCGCGGCGAACTGGCGTTTCGCGCCGGGCAGCCATGCGACGCCTTTCAAGTGGTCATCCTCGGCCAGGTCAAGCTGTTTGTGACCAACCCGGCCGGCCAGGAGAAGATCATCGAGCTGGTTGGCCCGGGGCGCAGCTTTGCCGAAGCGATCATGTTCCTGAACAAGCCCTACATCCTGAACGTGCAGGCGCTCGCCGACTCGCTGCTCATGGCGGTGAGCAAGCAAACGGTGTTTGGTGAGATTGTCCGCGACCCCAACTTTGCCATGCACATGTTTGCCGGCATGTCGCGCCGCCTGCACGGGCTGGTGCTGGACGTGGAAAGTTACGCGCTGCAAAGCGGCATGCAACGGCTGATTGGCTATCTTCTGCGCAACGTCGACGACTCCGAACCGGGCGCACCCACCGTGTCGCTGCCTGTCAGCAAGGCCAACGTCGCCTCGCGCCTGTCGCTGACGCCCGAGTATTTCTCGCGCGTGCTGCACGAGCTCGAAGCGCAGGGTCTGATCGCCATCGACAAACGCGACATCCGCGTGCTCGACGTGACGGCGCTGGCGTCGTACGGCTCGCACTGACGCGGTGATCGATATTTTTTGATCTTTGTCAACAGCAACGCAAGTAGTCGCGAACGCCCGAGCGTTCTTAATGCACGTTAACTTTTTGCACCGTGCACACTTCTACACTGCGCTGCACACCAGTTGGACATCGATGCCAAGGCGTACCCATCCATGAATATCTCCAGCGTCATCGTTTACGCCGACACCGCGCGGCTCGGTACCGTCAAAGACTTTTTGAAAACCTTGCCCGGCGTTGAATGCCAGGCGCAAACCGCCGACGGCAAACTCGTCGTCACCATCGAGGCCAACGACCACGCTGCCGCCGCGGCCACTTATGAAGCCATTGAACGCGCCGAGGGCGTGCTGTCACTGGCGCTTGTTTTTCAGCAAACCGAATCCCATCCAGAGCAGGAGTTAACACCATGCAAGTAACCCGTCGTGAACTCATCAAGGCCAATGCCGTCAGCGCCGCGGCCACCGTCATCGGCATCAGCGTGCCCGGCGCGCAGGCGCTGGCGCAAGCCGCCCCGCCCAACTTGGACGGCGTGCGTTGGGACAAGGGCGTCTGCCGCTTTTGCGGCACCGGCTGCGGCGTGCTGATTGGCACCAAAGACAACCGCATCGTCGCCACGCAAGGCGACCCGGACGCGCCGGTCAACAAGGGGCTCAATTGCATCAAGGGTTATTTCCTGAGCAAGATCATGTACGGCAAAGACCGGCTCACCGAGCCGCTGCTGCGCATGAAAAACGGCAAATACGACAAGAACGGCGAGTTTGCCCACATCAGCTGGGATCAGGCGTTTGACATCATGGCCGACAAGTGCAAGACCGCGCTCAAAGCCAACGGCCCACGCTCGGTGGGCATGTTCGGTTCGGGCCAGTGGACGGTGTGGGAAGGCTACGCCGCGGCCAAGTTGATGAAAGCAGGTTTTCGCTCCAACAACATCGACCCCAACGCGCGCCACTGCATGGCCAGCGCGGTAGCGGGCTTCATGCGCACCTTCGGCATCGACGAGCCGATGGGCTGCTACGACGACTTCGAGCACGCCGAC
>JBBIGT010000118.1:0-6857 GCA_037447395.1 Comamonadaceae bacterium
CGCAGCGCACCATCCTTGTCGCGTGCCAGCAGCGGATCCCAGTTGCTGCCCCAGAGCAGCTTGATGACGTTCCAGCCGGCACCGCGGAAAGTGCCTTCCAGCTCCTGAATGATCTTGCCGTTGCCGCGCACCGGGCCGTCCAGGCGCTGCAGGTTGCAATTGATGACAAACACCAGATTGTCCAAGCCTTCGCGCGCGGCCAGACCAATGGCGCCCAGGCTTTCCACTTCGTCCATTTCGCCGTCGCCACAGAAGACCCAGACCTTGCGTTTGGCCGTGTCGGCGATGCCGCGGGCGTGCAGGTACTTCAGAAAACGCGCTTGGTAGATCGCCATCAACGGCCCCAGACCCATCGACACCGTGGGGAACTGCCAGAACTCGGGCATCAGCTTGGGGTGCGGGTAGCTCGATAGACCCTGACCGCCGGTCTCCTGGCGGAAATGCAGCAACTGTTCCTCAGTCAGGCGGCCTTCAAGGTAGGCACGCGCGTACACACCGGGCGCCACGTGGCCCTGGATGTAAATGCAGTCGCCACCGTGGTCTTGCGACTCGGCGTGCCAGAAATGGTTGAAGCCGGCGCCAAACATATGCGCCAGTGAGGCAAAGGAGCCGATGTGACCGCCCAGATCGCCGCCGTCCTCGGGGTGATGGCGGTTGGCCTTGACGACCATCGCCATCGCATTCCAGCGCATGTAGGCGCGCAGGCGTTCTTCGATCTCGATGTTGCCCGGGCAGCGCTCTTCCTGGTCGGGCTCGATGGTGTTGACGTAACCGGTGTTGGCCGAAAACGGCATGTCGATGCTGCTTTGGCGTGCGTGCTCAAGCAACTGCTCTAAAAGGAAGTGGGCGCGCTCGGGGCCTTCAGCCTGGATGACCGCGCTCAAGGCGTCCATCCACTCGCGAGTTTCCTGACTGTCGGCGTCCACAGCTTGGGCGCCGGAATTGAATTCGGGAATTGCTGACATGTTGTCTCCTGTTTGGTGGCCGAAGAATGTTAGTGGAAACGGCCGGTGTTGTCGCAGATCAAATTTTAGCGAGTTATTTCTATAATTTCAAATTATGTTTATTACTTTCATATAGTGATATTTCAAACGGTAACCTTGCGTGCCTGCGCCACCGGCAAAGCCCCCTACACTTTCGCCATGCCCACGCCGTTGACCCATGGCAAATTGCGCCCCAACAAGCTGCCGCTCTTGCCAGCGCTAAGCCGCTGGTGGAAGTCGCAATCACCGCAAATTCAGGACCGCTACGCCATGCTGGCGCCGCTGGCGGCAGTGTTGCTGTTTCTGGCGGCCATCGTCGCGGCGTTTTCCTATTTGCGCTTTGAAGAAATCGCCCGCGAGCGCGAGGCGATTCACCGCGACGTCGAATACACCCAGCAGCGGCTGCGCCTGCGCCTGCTGGAGCAGCAAGAGCAGTTCATGCGCTTTGCGCGCGAAGTCGCCGGACGGGAAATCTCGCACAACGACTTCATGACCCGCGCCGAGGCGCTGGCCAGCCAGTTTCCTGAGGTACGCAACTTGCGCTGGATCGACGAAAAAATGCGCCAGCGCCTGCGCTTCGACCCGCGCGAGGATTTTCTGGCCCGAGCCGCCAAGTCCAGCCCGGCGATTCAGGACGAAATCACCCGCAACTTTCAGCTCACACGCGACGTCTTGTTGCCCATCTACTCGGGACCCATCCCGCTCGACGGTCAACCGACGCAGGTGCAGTTGTTTCTGCCGCTGATCGACAAAGCCCGGTTCAAAGGCGTGCTGGTCGTCGACTATTCCGTCGACGCCCTGTTCCGTTACGGCATACCCAACGAAATCAACTCCAAGTACGCCGTGTCGTTGCACGACGAAAGCGGCAAAGTGCTGGCCGGCTCGACGCTGTCTGAAAAAGCCCTGACGCGCAACGTCATGCCCTGGGCCAACCCGGTCAATGGCTACGAACTGCCGGTTTCGCCCATTGGCAACGGTCTGACGCTACGCGGCCAGGCGTACCGCACGTCACCCGGCGTCATCGGCAGCGCGCTGTTCTGGTTGGTCATGGTGCTCAGCGCCGTCACCGCCTGGTTGCTGCTGGCCAACTGGCGCCACACCCGCCGCCGTATTCGCGCCCAGGAGGCACTGGTCAGTGAAACCGCCTTTCGCCGGGCGATGGAAAACTCCATGCTGACCGGCATGCGGGCGCTGGACATGCAGGGGCAGATCACTTACGTCAATGCCGCTTTTTGTGCCATGACCGGCTGGAGCGAGACCGAGTTGCTCGGCAAAAGCGCCCCGTTTCCCTATTGGCCGGAAGAAGACCATGACGTGCTCAAGGGCCGACTTGCCGACGAACTGGCCGGCCGTGTCGAGCCCAGTGGCATTCAGTTCCGCGTCAAACGCAAGGATGCCAGCATCATCGAGGCACGACTCTACGTATCGCCGCTGATCGACGCGTTTGGCACACAAACCGGCTGGATGACGTCGATGACCGACATCACCGAACCGAACCGTGTGCGCGAGCAGCTTGCGGCGTCACATGAGCGTTTTACCGCCGTGTTGGAGGCGCTGGATGCTTCTATATCTGTAGCACCTTTGGGCAATACTGAACTGCTGTTTGCCAACAAGGCCTACCGGCAGTGGTTTGGCGGCGACGTCCAGGGGCATTTGCAGTTGATTGCCGAGGCCGGCGCGCCCGCGCCGGTGACCACCGACGAGTCGCTCGATACCGTCGACGTTCTGGCCGGACTGCCGACCAGCCAGTTGTCTGAAAGGGAAACCGGCAGCGCCGAAATCTACCTCGGCAGCCTCGGTCGCTGGCTCGAAGTTCGCTCGCGCTACCTGAGCTGGGTCGACGGACGGCTGGCGCAAATGGTCATCGCCACCGACATCACGGCGCGGCGGGAGGCGGAGGAGCAGTCCAAGATACAAACCGAGCGGGCGCAAACCTCCAGCCGCCTGATCACCATGGGCGAGATGGCCTCCAGCGTGGCGCACGAACTCAATCAGCCGCTGACCGCCATCAACAACTATTGCAACGGCATGGTCTCGCGCATCAAGGCCGAACAAATCTCCAGCGAGGAACTGCTGGTAGCGCTGGACAAAACGGCGCGTCAGGCCAGCCGCGCCGGTCACATCATTCAACGCATCCGCTCGTTCGTCAAACGCAGTGAACCGAACCGGACCTTGTCCAGCGTGACGACGATCGTCAATGAAGCCGTCGAACTGGCAGAAATCGAAATGCGCCGGCGCAACGTCAAGCTGTCGCTGTACGTCGCCCCCAACCTGCCCAGCGTCATGGTTGACCCCATCCTGATTGAACAGGTGGTGCTGAACCTGCTGAAGAACGCCGCCGAGTCAATCGACAACGCACAACGCCCAAGCGCCCAGCGCCTGGTCAAGTTGCGCGTCGCCCCGGCGGTGGTCGACGGCAAGCCGGTCATCGAGTTCATGGTGATCGACAGTGGCTCGGGCATCGCCCCGGAGGTGATGGCGCGCCTGTACGAAGCGTTCTACTCGACCAAGCCCGACGGCATGGGCATCGGCCTGAGCCTGTGCCGCTCGATCGTCGAGTCGCACATGGGTCGGATGAAAGCCGAGAACATCTACAATGACGAGACGGTAACGGGCTGCTGTTTTACCTTCTGGATACCCCGGCAAAGTCCGCAGCCGACGCTGCCAAAAACGCGTTCCGATCAACAAAGACTGCAAGTTTGACCATGAGTTTGATCCCCAAAAAAGGTACGGTTTATGTCGTTGACGACGACGAGGCGGTGCGCGACTCGCTGCAATGGATGCTCGAAGGCAAAGACTACCGCGTGCGCTGTTTTGATTCCGCCGAATCGTTTTTGAGCCGCTACGACGCCCGTGAGGTGGCCTGCCTCATCGTCGATATCCGCATGGCCGGCATGACCGGTCTGGAACTGCAAGACCGTCTGCTCGAGGACCACTCGCCACTGCCGCTGGCCTTCATTACCGGCCACGGTGACGTGCCAATGGCGGTGGAGACCATGAAGAAGGGCGCCATGGATTTCATCCAGAAGCCGTTCAACGAAGAAAAGCTCTTGCCGCTGGTCGAGCGCATGCTCGACCAAGCCAGCGAAGCGTTTGCCGAGTACCAAAACGCGCTCAACCGCGAAGCGCTGATGGCACGCCTGACCCTGCGCGAATCGCAAGTGCTCGAGCGCATCGTCGCCGGCCGGCTGAACAAGCAGATCGCCGACGACCTAGGTATCAGCATCAAAACGGTGGAGGCGCACCGCGCCAACATCATGGAAAAGCTCAGCGCCAACACGGTGGCTGACCTGCTGAAGATCGCCCTGGGCCCCAACGCGGCCAAAGCCTGACGGCATGACGACGCACCTGGCCTGCCTGCAACCCTGTGCCCGCCTGGAAAGCTCCGGCGGGCTTTTTTTCTGGAATGACACCATGACCCCTACGCAAACCACCGCTCAGATCATCGACGGCGTTGCCTTGTCCAAGAAATTGCGCGCCGAAGTCGTCACCCGGGTGCAGGCGCTCAAGGCGCGTGGCGTCACGCCCGGCCTGGCCGTTATTCTGGTGGGTGAGAACCCGGCCAGTCAGGTCTACGTGCGCAATAAGGTCAAGGGTTGCGAGGATTGCGGTTTCCACTCGGTGCTGGAAAAGTACGACGCCGACTTGACCGAAGTAGCGCTGCTGGCGCGCATTGATAGCCTCAACAAAGACCCGTCGATTCACGGCATTCTGGTGCAGTTGCCGGTGCCCAAACACATTGACGCCAACAAGGTCATCGAGGCGATCTCGCCACAAAAAGACGTCGACGGATTTCACGTCGCCAGCGCCGGCGCACTGATGACCGGCTTGCCTGGCTTTTGGCCGTGCACGCCCTACGGTTGCATGAAGATGCTGGAATCGATCCACCTTGACTTGCGTGGCAAACACGCCGTCGTGATCGGTCGCAGCAACATCGTCGGCAAACCGATGGCACTGATGCTGCTGCAAAAGGACGCCACCGTGACCATTTGCCACTCGCGCACCACCGACCTCAAGGCGCTGACCCTGCAAGCCGACCTGATAGTCGCCGCCGTTGGCAAGCGCAACGTGTTGACCGGCGACATGGTCAAGCCCGGCGCCGTCGTGCTCGACGTTGGCATGAACCGCAATCCCGAAGGCAAGCTGTGCGGCGACGTCGACTTTGACAGCGTGCGCCAGATCGCCAGTTACATCACGCCAGTGCCCGGCGGCGTCGGTCCGATGACGATCACCATGTTGCTGGTCAACACCCTCGAAGCAGCAGAACGCGCCGCCAAGCAATAACTCAATAGTCTGTATGGTCAATCCCCTGCTCTCGCTTGACGACCTCCCCCTGTTTGACAAGGTTCAGCCCGGCGACGTTGCGCCCGCCATTGACGCCTTGCTGAACCAGGCCAACGCCGCCCTGACCAAGGTTACCCAGGCCGAGTTTGAAGCCAGTTGGGACGCCATCGCACGCGTTCTGGACGTCGCCACCGAACGCTTGTCGCGCGCGTGGGGCACGGTCAGCCATCTCAACAGTGTCGCCGACACGCCCGAGTTGCGCGCCGCTTACAACGCGGCTTTGCCCAAAGTGACCGAGTTTTACACCCGCCTCGGAGCCGACGAACGGCTCTACGCCAAGTACAAAGCGATCGATGCGACGTCATTGACGCCGGAACAACGCCAGGCGCATCAAAACGCCTTGCGCAACTTTGTGCTGGGTGGCGCCGAACTGCAAGGGGCACAGCGCGAGCGCTTTGCCAAGATACAGGAACGCCAGGCGGCGCTGAGCCAGAAGTTCAGTGAAAACGCGCTTGACGCCACCGATGCCTTCGCCTATTACGCGCAAGACGACGAATTGAGCGGCTTGCCCGCCGACATTGTGGCTGCCGCAAAGGCTGCTGCGCAGGCTGATGGCAAAGACGGCTACAAGCTCACGCTCAAGTTGCCGTGCTATCTGCCGGTGATGCAATTTGCCCACAGCAGCGCACTGCGCCACACGCTGTATCGTGCTTACGTGACCCGCGCCTCCGATCAGGCCGACGCAGCGCAGCAGCGGTTTGACAACTCGGCGCTGATCAATGAATTGCTCGCCTTGCGTCTGGAAGAAGCACAACTGCTCGGGCACGCCAACTTTGGTGCGTTGTCAGTGGTGCCCAAGATGGCCGAATCGCCGCAGCAAATCATTGCCTTTTTACGCGACCTGGCGCAGCGCGCGCGACCGTTTGCAGAAAAAGATTTGTCGGACTTGCGCGCCTTCGCGTCGGAACAATTGAACCTGCCCGACCCGCAGCCGTGGGACTGGCCGTACGTGAGCGAAAAGCTCAAGGAGGCGCGCTACGCGTTCAACGAGCAGGAGGTCAAACAGTATTTTCCGCTGCCCAAGGTACTTCAGGGGCTGTTTGGCATCGTCGAGTCCTTGTTTGAGGTCAAGATTGAACCCGACCACGCGCCAGTATGGCACGAGGACGTGCGTTTCTTTCGCATTGAACGCGCGCAATCGCAAGGCAGCCCGGTTCTGGTCGGCCAGTTCTACCTCGACCCGACCGCGCGCAACGGCAAGCGTGGCGGGGCCTGGATGGACGACGTGCGTGCGCGCTGGCTGCGCCCGGACACGCACACACTGCAAACGCCGGTGGCGCATCTGGTGTGCAACTTTGCCGCCGGTGTCGGTGGCAAGCCGGCACTGCTGACGCACGACGACGTCACCACCTTGTTCCACGAATTTGGCCACGGGCTGCATCATTTGCTCACGCAAGTCAACGAGCGCGACGTCTCTGGCATCAGCGGCGTGGAGTGGGACGCGGTCGAACTGCCCAGCCAGTTCATGGAAAACTTTTGCTGGGAATGGGATGTGCTGCAAGGCATGACCGCGCACGTCGACACCGACGC
>JBBIGT010000119.1:0-6631 GCA_037447395.1 Comamonadaceae bacterium
TGCCTGAGGGCGTGCGTCTGCTGCTCAAGCTGCCCGAGGGGCACAGCGTCAGCGGTCTGTTGACGCGCGACTGGGTGCGCCCGGTGCTGGGTGCGGCTTCATGACGCAGCGGGCCACTGCCTTTGCTTCGGCGCGCGCCAGGCAGCGCGGCGCGGCGCTGTTGCTGGCGATGCTGACGGTGGTGCTGGTGGCGACTCTGGCCAGCGCCATGCTGTGGCAGCAATGGCGCAGCCTGGAGGTCGAAAAAGCCCAGCGGATGCGCGTGCAATCGCACTGGCTGTTGACCGGCGCGCTCGATTGGGCGCGACTGATCCTGCGCGAGGATGCGCGTCAGGGCGGCTCGGACAACCTGACCGAGCCGTGGGCGGTGCCGCTGGCGCCGGCGCGCTTGTCGACCTTTCTGGCGGCGCAGCACGGGCAAGCGACCGTTGGCGACGACGACGACCCCAGCCAAGAGGCGTTTCTATCAGGCCAAATTGACGATCTGCAGGCGCGCCTGAATGTCGCCAACCTGGTCAAGAACGGCGCGCTCGACGCTGCCAGCGTTGATGCCTGGGCGCGGCTTTTCAAACAACTCAAGTTGCCGCAAGCCGAGCTGGAGCGGGTCGCTGAGGCCTTGCTGCAAGCCGACCTGGCCGCGCGTGTTCCTGCTGCGTCGGGTGACGGCGTGGCAGCGTCATCAACATCAACGCCGGCAGCACGCGCGCCCCTGCTGCCGCGGCGGGTGGACGATCTGCGCTGGCTGGGCTTGTCGGCGCAGAGCTTGCAGACGTTGACGCCCTTTATTACCGTGCTGCCAGTGGCCACCGTGGTCAACCTCAACACCGCGCCGCTCGAAGTGCTGCTGGCCAGCGTGCCCGAGCTGAGCGTCGCGCAAGCGCAGCGGCTGATCCAGACCCGTGCCACGCAACCCTTCAACACGCTGCTCGACGCGATGCCGGTGCTGGCCGACCCCCAGCTGCGGCTCGACCCGGCGCAGCAGGGCGTCAGCTCACGGTTTTTCAGCGTCACCGGGCGTTTGCGCGTCGGCGACACCACGGTGCTGGAGCGCTCGGTGATCGAGCGCAATGGCCTGACGGTGACGGCGATCAGCCGCCAGCGCGGCGTCGAATCGCTGGCGCAATGGCCCACAACGGCGACCCTACAATGATTCGAAGACCCTCCGTATGAGCACGCTGATCCTCCCGCTTCCCGCTGATGGCATCGACGCCACCACCCGGCTGGCCTACGTCTGGAGCGTCGACGGCGTGTCGGCCAGCCGCCAGGACACGGTGACGCTGGACTTGTTGCCCGCTGACGCCGACGACGTGGTTGCCGTGGTGCCGGCGCAGCTGTTGTCGTGGCATCGGGTCACCTTGCCCTTGGGTAGCGTGCCGCGCGGTGCGTTGGGCGAGCGTGCCAGCGTGCGTTTGCGCGCCATTTTGGGCGGTTTGCTCGAAGAGCAGTTGCTCGACGACGCCGCCGATTTGCATCTGGCCTTGCAACCGCAGGCCAGCGCCGGCGCGCCGCAGTGGCTGGCGGCGTGCAACCGTGCCTGGCTCGCCGCGGCGTTGGCCGCGCTGGCGCAAGCCGGCAAAGCGGTGCGCCGCGTCGTGCCCGAGCTGACACCGCAGTCGCTGACCGACAGCGTGCTGTTTGCCGGTGATGCGGATGCGCCTTGGCTGGCTGGCGTGCTGCACAGCACGGCAGGCGCGGGTACTGCGGCCCTGTCGACCGGTGTCGAGAAAACAATGGCAGCACCGGCATCTGCTGTGGCGGGCTTGCTGGTGTGCCCGCCCAGCCCGGCGGCGCTGGCACGCCTGCACGCCGTGACGCACGATGCGGACACGACCAGCCTGCCGACGCTGCTGGCCGAACCCGCGTTGGCGGCACTGGCCGAGCGTTTGTGCCAACGCCCGGCGCGCCTGCAAGTGCGTGCCGAGCGGCTGCTGGAGGCGGCGCAGTCGCCCTGGAATCTGGCTCAATTTGAGCTGGCCCACGTCGGCAGCCGCCAGCGCTGGGCCGGCGCGTGGCTGGCGCTCAAAGCGTTTGCCGTGGCGCCAGCGTGGCGCGCCGCGCGGTTGGCGTTGATCGTGCTGGTGCTGTTCAACCTGATGGGTCTGAACGCGCTGGCCTGGCGTGAGAAAGCGCTGCTGGCGCAGCAACGCGAGGCGGTGCGCATGGTGTTGACCGAAACCTTCCCGCGCATCCCGGTGGTGGTGGACGCACCGCTGCAAATGGCCCGTGAAGTGGCGCAGTTGCAGCGCCACAGCGGCCAAGCGCAGCGCGCCGATCTGGAGCGTCTGCTCGCCGCCCTGGCAGCAGCGCCGACGACGCCAAAGATCGACAGTCTCGACTACGCCGCCGAGCAATTGCGCGTTGGCGGCGCGGCGTTGGGCGACGCCCAAGGCGTGGCCGCGGCGCTGGCGGCGCAGGGCCTCAAGCTGACGGCGCAAGGCGCGCAGTGGCTGATTGCTGACGGAGCACAACCATGAGCGCACCCTTGGACACGTCGGCATGGCTGCAGCTGTGGCAACGCGCGTCCCGGCGCGAGCAGCGGCTGACGCTGCTGGCGACGGCGCTGGTGGTCGTGAGCCTGTTGTGGTGGCTTGGCGTGGCGCCGGCCTGGCGCACGCTGCGCGCAGCACCCAAGCAGCAGTTGGCGCTGCAGGCGCAATTGAGCCAGATGCGCCAGTTGCAGGCGCAAGCCAAAGACCTGCGTGCGCAGGCCGGTATGGGCTTTGATGAGGCGCATGACGCCTTGGTGCAGACGTTGCGCCCGCTCGGCGACAGCGCGCCAATGACGCTGCAGGCCGAGCGCGTGACCGTGACGCTGAAACAGGTGGCACCCGCGGCACTGGCGCAACTGCTGGCCGATGCGCGGCAAAACGCCCGCTTGAAGCCCACCGAGGCGCACCTCAAGCGCGACGCGCTGGGTCGCTGGGACGGCACTTTGGTGTTTCAACTGCCCCCCGCGCGGGCAACGTCATCATGAGCGCCAGCGCCGCGTTGACCCGTCGGGCGCCCTGGGCTTGGGCCGGCGCCGGCGTGCTGGTGGGCACGCTGCTGGCGCTGCTGTTTTTTGCGCCGGCGCGCTGGCTGGCCAGCGCCGTGCAGCAGGCCAGTGACGGGCGCGTTCTGTTGCAGGACGCGCGCGGCACGCTCTGGGCTGGCTCGGCCGCGCTCACCTTGAGCGGTGGTGCCGGCAGCCGTGATGCAACGACGCTGCCGTCGCGCATGGATTGGCAGCTGCGCCCGCAAGCCACCGGTGTGCTGGTTCGCCTGAGCGCGCCGTGCTGCCTGCCGACGCCCTGGGTTTGGCAACTGCAACCGCGCTGGGGCGGTGCCAGCCTGGCTTTGTCGGACGCGGTCTCCAACTGGCCGGCGCAAATGCTCGCTGGCCTGGGCACACCGTTCAACACGCTCGACCTGCACGGCCAGATGGCGCTGCAACCCAGCGGCCTGCGCCTCGGCTGGGTGGCTGGGCGCCTGCAACTCGACGGCCAACTGCAGTTGCAGCTGCAAAACCTGTCGTCGCGCCTGTCGACGCTGCAGCCGCTGGGCAGCTACCAGTTGCGCGTCAGCGGCGGCGCCACGCCGAGCCTGCAACTGGCCACGCTGGCCGGCCCATTGCAGTTGTCGGGCAGTGGCCAATGGATTGGCGGCAAATGGCAGTTTCGCGGTGCGGCCACGTCTGAGGCGCAATACCAGACAGCGCTGGCCAACCTGCTCAACATCATTGGCCGGCGCAGTGGCGCGCGCTCCGTCATCACATTGGGCTAGTACAACACGGTGCTGGACGACCCGAAGGGATACCTATGAAAACCAATTTGCCGACTATGTCATGCCCGCAAAATGCTATTTATACAGTAGCTGCCAGCGTATTATTCGTCTGGGCTATAGGCCAATTTGGTTCGGCATTTGCCGGTACCGGCGCGACGCCGGGCGTCGAACTGCGGGCCAGCGCTGGCCCGGGCGTGACGTTGAATTTCCAGAACGCCGACATTGAAGCCGTGGCGCGTACTTTTGCCACCATCACCGGGCGCAACGTGGTGGTCGACCCGCGCGTCAAAGGTACGTTGACGCTGGTCAGTGACAAGCCGGTGGGCCGCGTGGCAGCGCTGAACCAGTTTCTGGCGGCGCTGCGGCTGCAGGGCTACACGCTGATCGAGACCGCCGGGCTGTACAAAGTAGTGCCAGAGGCCGAAGGCAAGCTGCAAAGCGCCGCTGTCAGCGCGCCCGACGCCCTGGCGCCGGCTGACAACCAGATCGCTACGCAAATCTTCAAGCTCAACCACGAGTCGGCCAACAACCTGGTGCCGGTGCTGCGCCCGTTGATCAGCGCCAACAACACCATCAACGCCAACCCGGGCAGCAATTCGCTGGTCATTACCGACTACGGCGACAACCTGCGCCGGCTGGCGCGCATCATCGCCGCCATGGACGTGGCCAACGCCACCGACGTCACGGTCATCGCGCTCAAGCACGCCGTGGCCACCGATTTGGCGCCGCTGCTGCTGCGCCTGATGGGGCAGTCGACGCCCACGGCGCTGCCCGCGGGCGCTGCCAACACCGCGTTTGCCACGACGATTCTGGCCGAGCCGCGCGCCAACGCCTTGATCGCCCGCGCCAGCAACGCCGCGCAGCTGGCGCTGCTGCACGCCTTGGTCGACAAGCTTGATCAGCCCAACGCCACCGGCGACGATGGTTCGGCCGGCGGCATCCACGTGGTCTACCTGAAGAACGCCGACGCCACCAAGCTGGCGGCGACGCTGCGCGCGGCGGTCAGCGGCGTGAGCAGCGCACCGACGCCCGCGCCGGGCGCACTGGCTGGCGCCGCGGCGACCGTTGCGGCGACCACCGGCGGCATGATTCAGGCCGACCCGGCGACCAACGCGCTGATCATCAGCGCGCCCGAGCCGCGCTACCGGCAGCTGCGCGCCGTCATCGACCAGCTCGACGGCCGCCGCGCCCAGGTGTTTGTTGAGAGCCTGATCGCTGAAGTGAGCATGGACAAGGCCGCCGAGTTCGGCATCCAGTGGCAAGGGCCGCTGGGGCGCGCCGGCGACGGCGTCATCGGTCTTCTGGGCAGCAACTTTGGCACGGGGGGCAAGAACATCATCAACCTGGCCACCGGCGCGGCCGACGGCTCGGTGCTACCCGGGCGCGGCCTGAACATCGGCGCGGTACAGCAGAGCAACGGCGTCTACGTGCTCGGATTCCTGGCGCGCTTTCTGCAGGATTCGGGCAGCGGCAACGTCTTGTCGACGCCCAATCTGCTGACGCTGGACAACGAAGAGGCGAAGATCGTTATCGGCCAAAACGTGCCCTTTGTCACCGGCCAGTTCACCAACACCGGCAACAACAGCAGCGGCTCGGTCAACCCGTTTCAGACCATCGAGCGCAAAGACGTCGGCCTGACGCTGAAGGTCAAGCCGCAGATCAGCGAAAACGGCACGGTGAAGATGGCCATCTACCAGGAGGTCTCCAACGTGCTGGCCTCGAGCCTGAATTCGCCCACCGGGCCGATCACCAACAAGCGCACGATCGAATCCAACGTGCTGGTCGACGATGGCAACATCGTCGTGCTCGGCGGCCTGCTGCAGGACGAATACGCCGGCAACCAGGAGAAAGTGCCCGGCATCGCTGACGTGCCGATTTTTGGCAACCTGTTCAAGAGCGAATCGCGCAGCCGCAAAAAGTCCAACCTGATGGTCTTTCTGCGCCCGGTGGTGGTGCGTGATGCGCGCGCCACCGACCGGCTGTCGATGGACCGCTACGAGCAGATGCGCGCCGGCATGCAAGACGCGCAACCCGCGCCCAGCAGCGTCGTCCCGATCAACGAGGCCGCGGTGTTGCCGGCGGTGGCGAGCCAGCCGGCAACGCCCGCGGCCGTTTCAGCCGTGCCGACGAACCCCCAACCCGCGCCGGTGCTGCCCGCGCCGCCAGCAGCTGCGCGCTAGCGCCGCGTCCACCCATCGCCAGACCGTCCGCCATGCGCTACCCCTTGCCCTACGCTTTTGCCCGCACGCACCAGCTGTTGCTGGAAGAAGACGGGCCACAACTGACGCTGTGGTCGCACGCCGGCTCGGGGCTCGGCGCGCTCAGCGAGGTGTGCCGCAAGTACCCGCAGCTGCAGCTGGCGCAACTGGACGCGCCGGCGCTGGCGCAGCGCATCAGCAGCGCCTACGCGCAGGGCGAGAGCAGCGCCGCGGCGGTGGTCAGCGAGGTTGAAGGCGATGCCGACCTGTCGCGCATGATGCAGGAGCTGCCCGCTGTGGAAGACCTCCCGGCGCTCGAACCAGACGCGCCGATCATTCGCATGCTCAACGCCTTGCTGACGCAGGCCGCGCGCGACGGCGCCAGCGACATTCACATCGAACCCTACGAGCGTCATTCGAGCGTGCGCTTTCGCGTCGACGGCAGCTTGCGCGAGGTGGTGCAGCCCAACCGCGCGCTGCATGCGGCGCTGATCAGCCGCCTGAAGATCATGGCCGACCTGGACATTGCCGAGCGCCGCCTGCCGCAAGACGGGCGCATCAGCCTGCGCATCGGCACGCGCGGTGTCGACGTGCGCGTGAGCACCTTGCCGAGCGCCCACGGTGAGCGTGCGGTGCTGCGCCTGCTCGACAAATCTGAGGGCCGTTTGAGT
>JBBIGT010000120.1:0-6524 GCA_037447395.1 Comamonadaceae bacterium
ACGCTGTACCTCAACCCCCTGTCGCGTGACCGTTTTGGCCGCCAGCTTGCGGCTGGTCTGCAGGCCGACGGCGTGCAGTTGGCGCAACCGCAACCGGTACCGCAGGTGACCTCGCTGGCGGTCGTCAACCTCGACGCCCAAGGCCACCCGGACTACGCGTTTTACCGCGAGGGCGTCGCCGACCGGGCGACCTCGACGCAGACGCTGGAGCATGCCTGCCGGGCAGCGCCCAGCCTGTCGCTGGTCTGCACCGGCGCGCTGGCGTTGTCGCCCGACGACGCGGCGACCTACTTGCCGTGGCTGGCGGCGCAGCGCATGGCCGCCCGCACCGTGGTGATCGACGCCAACCTGCGCCCGTCGGTGATGCCCAATCTGGACGCCTACCGCCGTCACGTGCGCACCGCGCTGCAGTACGCCGACGTCATCAAGGCCAGCGACGAAGACTTGGCCTGTCTGAACCTGCCCGGCGAAGATGCCGTGGCGCAGGCGCGTGAGCTGCTGCGCGGCAGCCGCGCCAGCCTGCTGGCGCTGACGCTGGGCGGCGCCGGTGCGGCGCTGCTGACGCGCCACGGGGAATTTTTTCAGGCGCGCGAGTCGGTGCCGATCAGCGTGGTCGACACGGTCGGTGCCGGCGACTGCTTTCTGGCCGGTTTGGTCACGGCGATGCTGCAGCAGCACCTTGCCGCCGACTGGGGTGCCGCGCCGGTGGCGCCGGAGGTGGCGCGCACGCTGCTCAGTAGCGCCATCGCCAGCGCCAGCCTGTGCGTAATGCAACGCGGCTGCGTGCCGCCGACGCGGGCGCAAGTACTGACGCGACTGCAACAGAACACCCTGATTTATCAATAAAAAATGCCTCTAGACCTTATAAATAAGGCACTAGCAGCTATCAATAGTAAAGCACTTCGAAGATCTTCTCAGTGTATGAATCTGCCAGAAATTTGTCGGCAACGCGCCGCCGCCCTGTTGGCCAGTGGGCAGCGTCGCATCCTCGGTATCGCCGCGCCGCCGGGCGCCGGCAAGTCGACGCTGGCGCAGGCGCTGCAACAGCACTTTGGCACGGCGGTGCAGGTGGTGCCGATGGACGGCTTTCATCTGGCCAACAGCACGCTGGAGCATCTGGGGCGGCGCCAGCGCAAAGGCGCTGCCGATACGTTTGACGCCGCTGGCTACGTTCAGTTGCTGCAACGCATCAAGGCGCAGCGCGCCGGCGAGGTGATATACGCCCCCGAGTTCCACCGCGACATCGAAGAAGCTGTCGCCGGGGCGATTGCCGTGTCGCCAGAGGTGCCGCTGGTGGTCACCGAAGGCAATTACCTGCTGTTGCCGCAAGCGCCCTGGGGCCAGGTGCGGCCGTTGCTCGATGAAGCCTGGTACCTTGAGGTGCCCGACGCGCTGCGCCAGGCGCGCTTGCTGGCACGGCACCGGGCCTTTGGCCGCAGCGCAGCGGCGGCGGCAGAGTGGGTTGCGGCGACTGACGAACCGAATGCCCGGCAGATCGCCCGGCACCGGGGCCGCGCCGATTTGCAGATTGCCTGGAACTGACCCGGGCGGGCGCGACGGCGCCGCCCGCGGGGGCGCTCTGGGCTCAAAGCACGCGGAACAACTTGTCGCGGAATTCGGGCAAACGTTTGGCGCCGATGGCGCTGCCGGCGATCGTCTGCGCCCACAGCGCGTAGACGCGGCGCGTGTCGTGCGCCGTTGTGCAGTTGGCGATCGCCTCCAACAAGGTCAGGCGGGTGTACGGCTGAAATATCGTGTTGACGGTGTTGGTCATGAAGTTGCGCGCCATGACGACGTTGGCCTGGCTGCGCGAATCGGCGGGTGGCAGATTCGCCAGATCGGCGTCCAGGCCGGCGCTGCTGGCCGGTACAGGGTCACGCGGGTCGGCAGTCGGCGCTGCCGGCGCAGCGGTGCTGGCGGCGTTCACCGGCTGGGGCGGCGCGCTGGTCGCGGCTGTGGCGCCCGCCGTGGCGATGGCGACCGTCGTAGGGGTGGCGGCGCTGGTGGCTGCGGTGCGTTCAATGCACTGTTTGTCGAGCAAGACCTGCAACAACGCCGCCAAGTCATTTCCGGCCAGTAGCGGCGCCAGCTCGGCGCCTGGGTGCTTGCCGTCGACCAAAATCAGCAAGCGCCGCTGCATCGGGTCAAGGCCCAGGGCGCGTGCTTTGATCTCTTGTTGACCTACCGCCGTCTTGACAAAAACGGCATGCTCGAAGTCGGCCAGGGCATCTGTCATGGGTTGAAGCGGTGATTTGAAAACTTGACTTCCGTCAAAGCGTTGACGGCGTTTCGCACCATTTTGCTGCGAAATCAAAAAATCAGGGTAAACCCGCAAGCCAACGCCCGCGCCGGTCAAACCGAGCGGTTGCGCGCCAGCGGTGGGTTTCTGCCGAAGTAGCCTTCGATGCCGCGCATCAGCGCGTCGGCCAGTTGCTCCTGATAGGCGGGGCTGTTGAGTTTGGCCTCTTCGTCCGGATTGCTGATAAACGCCGCCTCGACCAGCACGCTGGGAATGTCGGGCGCTTTCAGCACGGCAAAACCGGCTTGCTCGACGCGCGGCTTGTGCAGCTTGCCCACGCGCTTGATGGCGCTGAGCAGGGCGCCGCCCAGTTGCAGGCTGTCCTTGATCTGCGCCGTGGTGCTCATGTCGAGCAATGCGCGTTTGACCTGCGCGTCACGGGCGCGCACGTTCAGGCCGCCGACCTGGTCGGCCTTGTTTTCCTTGGCGGCCATCCAGCGCGCCGCAGCGCTGGAGGCACCCCCCTGGCTGAGCGCAAAGACGCTGGCGCCTTGCGGATTGGGCGTGAAGAACGCGTCGGCGTGCAAGCTGACGAACAAGTCGGCCTGCACGCGCTGGGCCTTGGCGACGCGCACCTGCAGCGGCACGAAGAAGTCTGAGTCACGCGTCAGAAAGGCCCGCATGGCGTTGCCGTTGACCACCGTGGCGTTGATGCGTTGGCGCAAGCGCTGCGCCAACTGCAGCACGACGTCTTTCTCGCGCGTGCCACCCGGTCCGACGGCGCCCGGGTCTTCGCCGCCGTGGCCGGGGTCCAGAGCGACGATGATGAGTCGGTCAGTGACCGCAGGCTTAGCGCTTTTTTGGTATCTAGCCCATTCTGAATAAGCGCCTGAAGCTCCTGAAGATGTAGCGTTTGCTGGACCGGTTGCAGACGCTGCCGGTTTTGGCATCGGCGTGGCCAGCTTGCCGGCGCGCCGCGCAATCAGCTCGCCCAGCGGGTCGGCTGACTCGGCTGGCAGCAATGCTGCGGCGCGATCCCGGCCAGCGTCGGCCGCAACCGGCTCGCGCAGACGCTCGGCGATCAAGGCGGCCAATGGGTCGACCGGCTGCGTCGGCACCAGGTCAAACACCAGTCGGTGCCGGTAAGCGGCCACCGGCGTCAGCGCAAACACCTGCGGCGCCACCGGCTGTTTCAGGTCGAACACCAGCCGCACCACATTGGGGCTGAACTGGCCGACGCGAATGCCGCTGATGTTGGGGTCGCTTGGCACGACTTTGGCGACCAGTTCCCTGAGCGCCGGGTTGAGGTCGATGCCCTGCACGTCGACGGCCAGCCGTGGCGGGTTGGCAACAAAGTTTTGCGTAAACGCCAGCGCGCTGTCGGATTCGATGGTCACGCGCGAATAGTCCGCCGCCGGCCACAAGCGCACCGCCAGAATGGTCGCGCCGCGGGCCAGTTGCTGCGCACCCAGCAGCACAACGACGGCACCACAGTGCACGAAGGCGCGGCGCTTCATGCGGTGATCATGGCAGTAGCTGCGCGCCGACCGGCGTTTGCGCGGTCAGCGTCACACAGCGGGCGTCGTCGGTGCCAATGGCCAGCTCGATCACCAGGTCGGCCAGGGGCAGGCCGGTGCCGGCCTTGTCGGGCCACTCGACCAACTTCAGGCTGGGCGCGGCAAACAGGTCGCGCAGGCCGGCATCGACCCATTCGCGCGGGTCGTGAAAGCGGTAGAAGTCGAAGTGAAAAACGTCCAGACCAGGCACGCTGTACGGTTCAACCACCGCATAGGTCGGGCTCTTGATGCGCCCGTGCACGCCCAGCGCGCGCAACAACTGACGCACCAACGTCGTCTTGCCGGCGCCCAGATCGCCGCGCAGGGCGATGAAGGCGTGGCGCAGTGCTGGCCGGCTGGCCAGCGCGCGGGCGAACGCCGCGGTGGCTTGCTCGTCGGGCCAAAGCACGGTTTTTACAATGGGCCAGTGAACAGTGGCAGAACACATGTTGATGGTGCGGCTTGGGTCTGCAAGATTCAGGGGTGGGCGTGCGCGCTGGGATTCTCGCAAATCGGCGTCAGCGACGTCGACCTGGGCGCGGCAGAGCCCGGATTATCGGCGTGGTTGGCCGCCGGTTTCCACGGCGATATGGCCTATATGGCCGCACACGGCGTCAAGCGCGCGCGCCCGGCCGAACTGGTGCCGGGGACGGTCAGCGTCATCACCGCGCGCATGGACTATTTGCCCGCCGACACACCGCCTGACTGGCCAGCGCAGGAGCTGGCGCGGCTTGGTCGCCCGCAGGAAGCGGTGGTGTCGATCTACGCCCGCGGCCGCGACTACCACAAGGTCATGCGCCAGCGGCTGCAAAAACTCAGCGACCGGCTGGCCGCCGAAGTCGGGCCACTGGGCTACCGCGTGTTCACCGATTCGGCACCGGTCCTGGAGGCCGAGTTGGCCGCGCGCAGCGGCCAAGGTTGGCGCGGCAAGCACACGCTGGTGCTCAGCCGCAGCGCCGGGTCGATGAGCTTTCTCGGCGAGATTTTTGTCGACATGGCCTTGCCCGCGTCGGCCGCGACGACGGCGCATTGCGGCAGCTGCCGGGCGTGCCTGGACGCCTGCCCGACGCAAGCCATCGTCGCGCCGTACCGCCTCGATGCGCGCCGTTGCATCTCGTACCTGACGATTGAGCACGCCGGGCCGATCCCGCTGGCGTTGCGAGCGCTGATCGGCAACCGCATTTACGGCTGCGACGACTGCCAACTGGTCTGCCCATGGAACAAGTTTGCCCAGCGCAGTGCCTTGCCCGACTTTGCCGCGCGCGCCGACCTGGTCGGCCGCAGGCTGCTCGAGTTGCTTGCTTGGAGCGAGGACGAATTCTTGCGCTACACCGAGGGCAGCCCGATCCGGCGCATTGGTTTTGAGCGCTGGCAGCGCAACGTCACTGTGGCGCTCGGTAACGCGCTGCGCGGTGACCAGCTTGGCGTGCCAGAGGTCGCCGCAGCCTGCGCGGCGCTGCAGCGGGTGGGCAACCAGGCCGACGCGCTGTTGCGCGAGCACATCGACTGGGCGCTAGCCCAAGTGAGCCATACCGGCGGCTAACGCAACACGCCCAGCGCCAGCGGCAGGCTGACCATGCCCAGCACGGTCGAGACCGTCACCAACGCCGCTACGTAGGGCCCGTCGTAACCCATGCGCGCGGCCAGCACGTAGCAGCTCGACGCGGTGGGCAGGGCCGAGAACATCAGCAAAATCGTCGTCTGCAGGGCGTTCAGGCCAAACAAGGTGGCGACGCCCAGCGCCAGCACCGGCATCAGCAGGTGGCGGATCAGCAAAACCGCCGCACCGAGCATCTTGGCGTGGTTGAGTGCGCCGAGCTGCATGCCGGCGCCGGCTGCCATCAAGCCCAGCGCCAGCGATGCGCCACCGATGCGGCTGACGGTAGGCTCGAGCCAGCCGGGGATGTGCCAGCCGGCCAAGTTGGTGGCCAGGCCGCAGGCGGTGCCGATGATCAGCGGGTTGCGCGCCAGCTCACGCCAAAAGCCGATCCGGCTGTGCCGCGCCATCGGCCAGACGGCGCCGACGTTCATCAGCGGCACGCTGACGCCAATCAACAGCGCCAGCACGGCCAAGCCCGGTGCGCCGGCCAGTTTGTCGGCCAGCGCCAGGCCGATAAAACTGTTGAAGCGAAACGCTACCTGCGCGCTGGCCGCGTGCTGGCGCAGCGCGACGTGGCCGCGCACGCCGGGCCAATACGGAACCGAGTAGGCCAGCGCGATGCCACCCAGCCCCAACGCCCAACCCGCCGCCACCAGGTTGCCGGCAGCGCCCAGCTCCAGCGGGGTCTGGACGATCGACTTGAACAGCAGCACCGGAAAAAACAAGAAGTAGACCAGCTGTTCGACCTGCTCCCACACCGGCCGGTTCAGCGGTGAAAAGCGGCAGATGAGATAGCCGATCAGGATCAGCGAAAAATCCGGGAAAAGCAGTTGGGCGAAGTTCACCCGGCGAGAATAGCAGGCCATGCCACGCCCCAAGCCTGTCCGTCAAGCCAACGCCCCAGCCGTCGACCCGCTGATCGACGTGTTCATCGACGCGCTGTGGCTGCAGGACGGCTTGTCGGTCAACACGCTGGCGGCCTACCGGCGCGACCTGACGCTGTTTGGCGCCTGGCTGGCCGCCCGGGGGACACCACTGACGCAGACGACGACCGATCACCTCAACGGCTACTTCGCCGAGCGCCACACGCAGACCAAGGCGACCACCGCCAACCGGCGCCTGACCGTGC
>JBBIGT010000121.1:0-6471 GCA_037447395.1 Comamonadaceae bacterium
GTGGAGGCCAGGATCAACTGGCAGGGTAGAGCGGTCGGCGTCATCCCTGAATTCTCTTACACTGCCGCCACCATGCAGCACAGCCGTCCGCCGACCCTTGATATTTTCCACGCCGCGACCGACGATCGCCTTTTGCGTGGTCTCGATCTGCTCTCTAATTATGAGCGTCTTGCCAATGAACCGCCGGGGCAAGATGGTGCAACGTTGCTGAATTGGTCGGCCCATCTGGAGCGCCGCGTCGCGCCGGTTGGTGGCCAGTGTGTGTGGTTGCGTTTGACCGTCGACACGACGCTGGTGCAGGTCTGCCAGCGCTGCCTGTTGCCGGTGGAAGTGCCGATCCATGTCGAGCGGGCGTTTCGCTTTGTCGCCAGCGAGGCGGCGGCCGGGCAGGAAGACGACGATTGCGAGGAGGATTTGCTCGTCACCAGTGGGACGTTTGACTTGGCCGCTTTGATCGAAGACGAGGTGTTGCTGGCCTTGCCGCTGGTGCCACGCCACGCACAGTGCCCGGTGGTCGTCAAAACCATGGTCGCTGACGCGGCGTTTGACGCGCCAGGTGATAAACCCAATCCATTTGCAGTACTGGCCGGGTTGCCGCGCAAGTAAGGCGCTTGGCCGGTCGCACCGGCCGCGCGCAGCCAGCGTTCAGGCGAAGTCAACGGGGCGGGTCTCGGTGATCGCGGCTGATTCGGTTATACTCTGCAGCTTTCGCCCACTGACCCTGTGGGTAGCCCAATAACCCCCGGTCGCCTGAACTTAGGCGACTGACTGTTGCTAGGAGCGGATCATGGCCGTCCAACAAAATAAGAAATCCCCCTCGAAACGCGGTATGCACCGCTCGCACAATGCCTTGACAGTGCCTGGTATCGCGGTTGAGCCGACCACCGGAGAAACGCACCTGCGCCACCACATCAGCCCGACCGGTTTCTACCGTGGGCGCAAGGTGCTCAAGAGCAAGTCTGAAGCCTGATTCCCGCAAAGTATCCTCTGGCCCGAGGCTACGCATAGGTGTAGCCTCGGGCCTTTGTGTTTGTGAATCTCGCGTTGTTTGCTGAATCAATTACTGTCGTCATTCGTAATTCATGATCACCATCGCTGTTGACTGCATGGGCGGGGACCATGGCCCTCAAGTAACGCTGGCGGCCTGCGCGCATTTTCTCGATTGTCACGCCGACGTGCAGCTGATTCTGGTCGGCTTGGCCGACAGTCTGGCGGGCTTCAGTCATGCACGTGCCAGTGTTGTGTTGGCCAGCGAGGTCGTCACCATGCATGACCCGCTGGAAGTCGCCCTGCGCCGCAAAAAAGACTCGTCGATGCGTGTGGCGATCGCGCAGGTTAAGGATGGAAAGGCGCAAGCAGCCGTTTCTGCCGGTAATACGGGTGCTTTGATGGCTATTTCGCGCTATCTTCTTAAAACACTGGATGGCATTGACCGTCCGGCCATTGCTGCGCAAATTCCCAATGCCAAGGGCCACGGCACAACGGTGCTGGATATGGGCGCCAACGTTGATTGCATGGCCGAGCATTTGCTGCAATTTGCGGTGATGGGTTCGGCCTTGGTGTCGGTGCTCAGTGGCGAGCAAAACCCCTCCGTCGGTTTGCTCAATATTGGTGAAGAAGCGATTAAAGGCAACGAAGTCATCAAAAAAACTGGTGAATTGTTGCGTACGGCAGCGAAAACTGGTGATCTGAACTTTTATGGCAACGTTGAGGGAAATGACATCTTCAAAGGCACGACGGACATCGTTGTTTGCGACGGCTTTGTTGGCAATGTCGCGTTGAAAGCCAGCGAAGGCTTGGCGAAGATGATTGTTGATTTTCTCAAGCAAGAGTTTTCAAGCAATATTCTGACCAAACTGTCGGCTTTGATTGCTTATCCGGTGATATCTTCTTTGAAAACCCGAATGGATCACCGTCGCTACAACGGCGGTGCCTTGCTCGGCCTGCGCGGGCTGGTCTTTAAGAGTCATGGATCAGCCGATGCGCTGGCCTTCGGCTTCGCCTTGAGCCGGGCGTATGATGCCGCGCGAAACAATTTGCTCGAACGCCTACAGGCACGCTTGGTGCACGCAGCGCCACTGCTGGTGCCGGCCGGCGCGACGTTGGTCGGCGAAGCTGCTGAAAAAGGTTAAGTTATGACGATTTACGCACGAATCACCGGTACGGGTAGTTATTTGCCGCCGCAGCGGCTGACCAACGCCGAACTGGTCGCCCGGCTGGCGGCGCAGGGTATTGAGTCGAGCGACGAGTGGATCGTCGAGCGCACCGGTATCAAGGCGCGTCACTTTGTCGGTGCCGGCGTCAGCACCAGCGATCTGGCCGTGCAAGCCTGCCAGCGGGCGCTGCAAGCGGCTGGCGTGACCGCTGGCGAGATCGATCTGATCATCGTCGGGACGTCGACCCCCGACATGGTTTTCCCGTCGACGGCGTGCATTCTGCAGGGTAAGCTGGGTGCGCAGGGCGGCGCGGCTTTTGACGTGCAGGCGGTGTGTTGTGGCTTTATCTATGCGCTGGCCCTGGCCGATTCGTTGATCAAGACCGGCAGCGCCAAAAAGGCGCTGGTCGTCGGTGCCGAGGTGTTTTCGCGCATTCTTGATTTCAAGGATCGCACCACCTGCGTGTTGTTTGGCGACGGTGCGGGCGCCGTGGTGCTGGAGGCGTCAAGCGCGCCGGGCATCCTGGCCACCGACATGCACGCCGACGGCAAGCACACCGACATGCTGTGCGTACCCGGCCACGTTTGTGGCGGCGAAATTCTTGGCGTGCCGCTGTTGCGCATGGACGGCCAGGCGGTCTTCAAGCTGGCGGTGGGCGTGCTCGATGAAACCGCGCGTGCCGTGTTGGCCAAGGCCGGCAAGAGCGCGGCCGACATTGATTGGCTGGTCCCGCATCAGGCCAATATCCGCATCATGCAAAGTACCGCGCGCAAGCTGAAACTGCCGATGGACAAGGTTGTCGTCACTGTCGATCAGCACGGCAACACGTCGGCTGCGTCGATTCCGCTGGCGCTTGACACGGCGGTACGCAGCGGGCAGGTCAAACCCGGGCAGACCTTGTTGCTGGAGGGTGTTGGCGGCGGCTTTACTTGGGGTTCTGTGCTACTTAAATTATAGCTTGTAGCGCCTTATTCATAAGGGCTACAAGGTTATTTTGCTGTTATTTTTACAGTTCGAAAAATATCCATGAAACCATTTGCTTTTGTTTTTCCGGGGCAGGGTTCGCAGGCAGTTGGCATGCTCGACGGCTGGGCGGATCACGCCCAGGTGCGCCAGACCGTGCAGGAAGCGTCCGACGCGTTGGGTGAAGATCTTGGTCGACTGATCAAAGAGGGGCCGAAAGAGGCGCTGGCGCTGACGACGCAGACCCAGCCGGTGATGCTGGTTGCCGGCGTGGCGGCGTACCGCGTCTGGATGGCCGAAGTGGGCCAGGCGCCCGCCGCGCTGGCTGGGCATTCACTGGGTGAATATTCGGCGTTGGTCGCCAGCGGCGCGTTGACACTGATGCAAGCGGTGCCGCTGGTGCGCTTTCGCGCGCAGGCGATGCAAGAAGCCGTGCCGGTGGGCGCTGGCGCAATGGCCGCCATTCTCGGTATGGACGCGGCCCAGGTGACGGCGATTTGCCGGCAAGTGACGCAAACGTTTGGCGCGAACGGCGCCGAGGTCGTCGAGGCGGTCAATTTCAACGATCCCGGGCAAACCGTCATTGCCGGCTCCAAAGCCGCAGTCGAGCAGGCTTGCGTGGCGCTGAAGGCGCAGGGTGCCAAACGGGCGCTGCCACTGCCGGTGTCGGCGCCGTTTCATTCCAGCTTGATGCAGCCGGCGGCGTTGCGCCTGAAAGAGCGCCTTGCGGCAACGACGCTGGCGACGCCCAAAATTGCCGTCATCAACAACATTGACGTTGCTGTTGAAACCGACCCGGCGCGCATTCGCGACGCCTTGGTGCGTCAGGCGTTTGGCCCTGTCCGTTGGGTCGAGTGCGTGCAGGCTTTGCGCGCGCGCGGTCTGACGACGGTGGTGGAATGCGGCCCCGGCAAAGTGCTGGCGGGCATGACCAAACGCATCGCCCCCGACCTGCAGGGTCTGGCGCTGTTCGACATGGCCAGTTTGCTTGAAGTGAAAACAGCTCTGGAGACGCAGTCATGAGCGAGATTCAATTTGCCGGCCAGGTGGCGTTGGTCACCGGTGCGTCACGCGGCATCGGTGCCGCCATTGCTCTTGAATTGGCGCAACAGGGCTTCCAGGTCATTGGTACTGCCACCAGCGACGCCGGCGCAGAAAAAGTCAGTCGCGCGCTCGGCGCCTTCGCCGGCTGCGCTGGCAAGTGCCTCGACGTCAACGACGCCGCCGGGGTCGACGCGTTGATCGATGCCATCGTCAAGGAACGCGGTGGTTTGCAGGTGCTGGTCAACAACGCCGGCATTACCCGTGACAACCTGGCCATGCGCATGAAGGACGACGAGTGGGACGCCGTGCTCGACACCAACCTCAAGGCGGTCTTTCGCATGAGCCGCGCGGTGATGCGCACCATGATGAAGCAGCGCTATGGGCGCATTGTCAATATCACGTCGGTGGTCGGCGCCTCGGGCAACCCGGGCCAAGCCAATTACGCCGCCGCCAAGGCCGGCGTGGCTGGCATGACCCGGGCCTTGGCGCGCGAGCTGGGTTCGCGCAACATCACCGTCAACTGTGTCGCCCCAGGTTTTATCGAAACCGACATGACCGCCGGCCTGGGTGATGAACAACACAAAGCACTGCTTGCCCAGATTCCGCTGGGGCATCTGGGCAAGCCGGCCGACATCGCCCACGCGGTGACCTATCTGGCGTCGCCGCAGGCGGCTTACGTGACCGGCCAGGAACTGCATGTCAACGGCGGCATGTTCATGGCCTGAATGGTGTTTTAATTGGCGAGCGTTGGGCCGCGTTGTCCGGTCGGCGGCTGGTTTGGGGCACATCGCCCCGGCCCGGCTAAAATCACGGACCTTTTTACAACCCTTTGAGGGAACTCATGAGCGATATTGAAGCACGCGTTAAGAAAATCATTGCCGAACAACTCGGTGTCGAAGAATCCCAAGTCACCAACGAAAAGGCCTTTGTGGCCGATCTCGGTGCCGATTCGCTCGACACGGTCGAACTGGTGATGGCGCTCGAAGACGAGTTCGGCATCGAGATCCCGGACGAAGACGCAGAAAAGATCACCACCGTGCAAAACGCCGTGGACTACGCCAACAGCCATAAAAAGGCCTGAGCTTTTGTCGGCGGCACTGCGTTGTCGCCGGTCGATCGGAAGAGCGTGGCTTGCTTGATCAGCTGCTTTGCCGCCATGTGACCGCCGCCGCGCAGCTCGATGTTGAGATTGCGCCACTTTCCTGTTTAACCCATTGTTGATGAACACCATGTCCCGTCGCCGCGTTGTCGTTACAGGTTTAGGCTGCATCAGCCCGGTAGGCAATACCGTGGAGGCAACCTGGGCCAATATGCTGGCTGGTCAATCGGGCGTTGGCCTGATCACCAAGTTTGACGCCTCCACCTTCAATTGCAAGGTGGCCGGCGAAGTCAAGGGTTTTGACGTCGAGCAGTACATCAGCGCCAAGGAAGCGCGCTCGATGGATACCTTCATTCACTACGGCATCGCCGCGGCCGCACAAGCGGTGGCTGACGCCGGCTTGCCCACCGGTGAGGCCTTGAGCGAAGAACTGGCCACGCGCATTGCTTGCGTCATTGGTTCGGGCATCGGCGGCTTGCCGATGATCGAGATGGTGCACGCCGAATACGTCGCGCGCGGTGCGCGGCGCATTTCGCCGTTCTTTGTGCCGTCGACGATCATCAACATGATCGCCGGCCATGTATCAATTCGCTTTGGCTTCAAGGGGCCGAATCTGGCCATCGTCACCGCTTGCACGACCGGACTGCACTGCATCGGTCAGGCCGGCCGCATGATTGAATACGGCGACGCTGACGTCGTCGTCGCCGGCGGCGCCGAAGCGGCCGTTTCGGCGCTCGGTGTCGGTGGGTTTGCCGCCATGCGCGCTTTGAGTACCCGCAACGACGACCCGGCCACGGCGTCGCGCCCGTGGGACCAGGACCGCGACGGCTTTGTGCTGGGCGAGGGTGCCGGCGTGATGGTGCTGGAAGAATACGAACACGCCAAGGCGCGCGGCGCCAAGATTTATGCCGAGCTGGCTGGTTTTGGCATGAGCGCCGACGCCGGCCACATGACCGCGCCGAATATGGACGGTCCGCGTCGTGCCATCGTTGCCGCCTTGCATAACGCCGGCGTCAACGCCGATCAGGTGGACTATCTCAACGCGCACGGCACGTCGACACCGTTGGGCGACATCAACGAATCCAACGCCATCAAGGCGGCTCTGGGCGAGGGCGCGCGCAAGGTGGTGGTCAATTCCACCAAGTCGATGACCGGTCACCTGCTGGGCGGTGCTGGCGGCCTGGAGTCGGTCGTTACGGTGTTGGCACT
>JBBIGT010000122.1:0-6424 GCA_037447395.1 Comamonadaceae bacterium
AGCAGGAATCGAACCTGCATCTAGCACTTAGGAGGCACTCGTTCTATCCATTGAACTATGGCGAGGGAGGGCGGATTGTAAAGGTCGCTCTACGCGTCGCAAAGCGCAGCAGTGACTCAGTCATAGCGCATCGTGTAGATCAGGTCGACGGTGCTTTGTTCGCCGGTCTGCGCGCGCAGCGTCAGGCGTTTGGAGAGGTCGTAAAAGATCGAGAACACACCGACCGCGCTGTTCAGGCTGCGCTCGTACGCCACATAAAAATCGCCCGACAGTCGCTTGCCCAGCGTCACCGACGCGCCACTGACGCCGCCCGCGGCGGTGTCGCTGCTGGCGTTGCTGCCGCGAATGCTCAATTCGTCCAGACCCAACGCGACACCTAGACTCTCTGACACGCCCTTGCGGTTGCCGCCGAGCAAGGCCATGGCCGCCTGTTGCAGCAGCGCCGTTTCAGCACCGCCTGCGCTGGCCGAGCGGCCCAGCACCAGCCAGGCCAGCTTCTCGGCGTCGGGCAGGTCCGGTTCGGCGTACAGCGTAACGATCGGGGAGAGTGCGGTGCCGCTGATCTGCACGCCCACGCGCTGCGTCAGCTTGGGGCGCAGCGCCAGTATGTCCAGCGCCGGGTTGTCGACGGCGCCGGTAAAGCGGATGACGCCGCGCTCGATGGCCAGCGTCTGCCCATAGGCGCGGTAGCTGCCGCCCACCGATTGCAGGCTGCCGTCCAATTGCACGGCCGCGCCGGGTCTGGCGCGTAAGCGCAGCGTGCCGGCCAGGCGCGTGTCCATACCCCGGCCGCGTACCTGAAAGTCGTCGCCCGGGTCCAGGTCGACGGCGACGTCGATACCTGGGTTGGCGCGCGCCGTTGATTTGACTGGCGTGGCAACGGCGGCGTTGCCTGCGCGCCGTACCACGACGTCGTCGCCCAGGCTGGGCGCGCTGTCGTCGGGCAAGGTGAACAAGGCGTGGTCGGCGCGCAGCGCGCCACGCAGCACGACGACCCCGTCGGCCAGTTGCGCGGTGAGCTTGCCCGAGGCACTCAGACGGCGGTCAGCGCGGCTGCTCAGGCGCAGCTCCTGCAGCACGGCTTGCAGGTTCATCTGGAGCTGTTGGCGCAGCGCCGCCGGTTTGGCCGCTGGCTGCCAAAAGACGTTGCCGCTGAGGGTCAGCAAGCCGCCGTCAGTGTCGCCTTTGCCGGCGCCGCGCAGGGTGAAGGCGTGCAGGTCAAGCTGCTGGTCGTGCAGCGTGGCGTCGAGCCGCCCCTGGCGAAAATCGATGCCGTCGGCCAGCGAGCGCAGCGCCAGATCGCGCGCCTGAATGGTGCCGCTCCAACTCGGTTGACGCAGCGTGCCGGTCAGGTCGACGTGCGTGTCGACGGTGCCGCGCAGACGCCAGCCCGGCGGCGCCAACGCCGACCAGACGTCCATGGGCGGCAACTGCAGTTGCACGCTGGCCGCTACCGGCACGTCGTCGCCCCAAACCCAGGCGCCGCTGGCCGAGCGCACCTGCGTGCTGAACGCCACCAGCGCCCGCCCGGCGCGCAGACTGTCCCAGCGCAGGCTGGCCGCCAGCTGGCCGTCGTCGAGGTTGACCTGCAGCCAGGCGTCGTGCAGGTCAGCGGCGATTGGCGAGGCCGTATCCGCGCTTTGCAAAAAAAGGTCGCCACTGGTGCGCTCCAGCGTGACGCTGGCGCGCAGCGAATTGCTCTTGCTGATCTGCCATGGGCCCGACAGCAGAAGGTCGGTGCGCAGCCCCAGGTCCGACATCGAACGCCGCGCCACCGCGTCGAGCCAGGTCAGCGGCAGGTGCTCGATCTGTCCGCTGCTTTGCCATCCCGCTGCTGACCATTGCAGCGTTTGCCAGCGCAGGCTGGCGCTGCCGGCCGCCGGCCCGGTGAGGCTGGCGCTGCCTGGCGACAGCGTCCATTGGCCACCCTGCGCGCTGGGTTGCCAGCGCAGCAGGGGCGGGCTGGCAGACGCTGCCTGCAGCGCGACGCGCCAGACGTCTTCGCCAGCGCCTTGGTCGGTCGGCCGGTGCAGCGCCGCTTGCGCCTGGTCAATACGCACTTGCCAGGCGCCGCCGCTCTGCCGTGTTGCCACGCCTTGGGTTTGGCCGCGCCAGCGCAAACCGGGTGTGACCCACTCGCCGGTGCCATCGAGCGTCAGCGCCGCCGCGCTGCCGGCCACTTTGAGACGCAGGTCGCGCAGCGCTGACACGCTGCGTCCGGTAGTGCCCAGCGTATTGCCAACCGCGCCTTGCACCACGCTCGCCGCCGCGCGGCCCGGTGCGCCGGCGTCTGTGCCAGTGCTCGTTCCAGTTTCACTGCCCCAGGTCCATTGCTTGACGCGCAAGTCGGCCTGAACTTGCATGTTGGCCAACTGGTTTTGCCAGCCGCCGCGCCACTGCATGTCGAGCGCGGCGTCGCCGCTCACGGGGACGTTCAAGGCCGGCGCCAGCTGCGGCCAGCGGGCCAGCCATTGGCGCGTTTGCGCCGCATCAGTCAACTGCGCTGACAGCGTCCCTTGACCGTCCCCGGGACCAAGTTGCCCTTGCCAGGCGGCGTGCAACCCCGGCAGGCGCAAATCAAGCCGCCCCTGAATGGCGCGGCTGGTGGTGTTGACGCGCAGCGGGCCTTGCAACGCACCGTCTTGCGCGTCGATCTGCAGCGTGCGCAAGTCCAGCGTCGGTCGCGTCCAGACGCCTTGCGCGCGCAGCCGCTGCAACGGCTGGATCGACACGGTGCCCCTGCGGTTTTGTAAATCGAGATCAAAAGTCAATGGCGCCGCAGCGCCGCCGGCCGCCAGCGCTTGTTGCGCCGTCAGCTCGCCGTGCAGCGCCGCCGCCGGCAGGCGCGTGTCGATGGCCGCCGGGTCAATGCCTTGCGGCCGCGCGCGCACCTGCCAGGTGGCGGGCGCGCTCAACCGCCCACTGGCGTCGACCGAGCCGCCGGCGCCGTGCGCCTGCAGTTGCTGCAACAGCCAGCGCCCGCCCTGGTAGTCGAGCTCGGCTTGCAGCGTTTTGACCGGCAGGCGCCGCTGGTTCCAGGGGCCGCTGCGCGCGTTGCTCAGTTGGGCGCTGGCGTGCCAGCCGGTTTTCTGCTGCGTGACCTGCGCCCGACCGGTGAGCTGAGTCTGCGGCGCTTGCGACCACAGCAGCGCCAGGTCCAACTGCTGCCAATCGGCCTGCGCGCTCACGATCGGCTGAGCTGCCCACGGTGCCAGGCGCGCCGCCAGCGTGGCGCGCATCGGGTTATCGGCTTGCTGTGGCGTCAGCGTCGCCTGCAGTGCCAGTTCCGCCGCCGGGCTGGCCAGCTCACCGGTGAGCGTCACGTGCGCCGCCAATAACTGGGGCGCTCCAGCGGGTACCGGGGCGCTGACCTGACCGTCCAATTGCAGCGCCAGCGCCATGCGGTCGCTCGCCTGCAGGCTGCCGGAGAAACTGTATTTATTTGAAGAAAATAAGCTATCGCCCTTATTTACACTGTGCTGATAGCTATCAAACACATAGTGAAAAGTGAGCTGCTCTAGCGTTTGTGTGGTACTGCCGGCCCAGACCAGCGAGGCGACCGTGACGTGGGCGTCGACGGTGATGGGCAGGTGCAAATCGGCCGGTGGTGTGGTGGCGCCGTCGCGTGTCGGCGCGTCGCTTTCAATGCGCAGCGCAGCGATGGTCAATTCGTCCAGGCGCAATTGCCCGTGCAACAGCGCTTGCGGGCTCCAGCGCAAGGTCACGTCCTGCGCGCTGACCTGCAGTGGCCCGCGTTGCCAGTGCAGTTGGCCAATGCGCCCGCCGTGGCGCAGGCTGCCGGTGACGTCCTGCAGCGTCAATGGCTGCGCGCTTGGCCAGACACTTGTCACGGCCCGCGCCGCCAGCGCCAGCGAACCCTCGCTGCCGCTGAAGACCCACAGGCCGGCGAGCAGCGCCAGCATGATCGCCAGCACGCTCAAAAGCAGCCAACGCAGCGTCTTCATCAGAACACAAACCCGATGGCCAGATGCAGCCGAATGCGCTGCACGTCGAGGCCATAGGCCAGGTCAAACTGCAAAGGGCCCACCGGTGTTTTCCAGCGCGCGCCCACACCAATGCCGACCTTGGCCTTCATGGTTGCCGGTGTGTCGGCGACGGATCCGGCGTCGACAAACAGTGCGCCTTCCCAGTCGGTGAGGACGCCTCGCACGGTGATCGGGCGTTGCCACTCGACGCTGCCGACGCTGAGGTAGCGCCCGGCGCTGACGCGCCCATCGGCCAGCGTCACGCCGATGTCATGCAGCGCGTAGCCGCGCACGCTGTTGTCGCCGCCGGCCAGAAAGAGCTGCGTGGCCGGCAGGCTGACGCCGTCTTTGGCCAGCACGGCGCCGCCTTGCGCACGCAGCACCAACCGGCCGGCGCGCGCGTCGGTCGTGCGGGTCGTTGCACTGGACTGGCCCAGCGGCACAAAGGCCTGCCAGCGCGCCAGCACCCGGCTGTACGGCACCTGCTCACTACCGAGCGTGGTGCCGGCGCCGAGCTCAATGCCCCAGGCCCAGCCGCTGCTGGGAAAGGGCATGGCGTTGAAGTGGCGAATCGTCAGGGCCAGGTTGGCGCTGACCGCCTCGGCCACGGTGGCGGCGCTGTTGTCTGAGGTGGCCGTGTCGGCGCGGTCGTATTGCAGGTAGTAGTTGCGGTCGATGCGTTGTGTGGCTTGCGCGGTGCCGACGCGCCAGCGCTGGCTGCCAATGTCAAACGTGCCGATGCGCTGGCTCTGCAATTGCACGGCGGTGTTCCAGTGCCAGCCGTCGTCGTCGGGCGGGCTGGTTAGCTCGCTGCCGAGGGTGCGTGTTTCGCGGTCGACGGCCAGCGTGCTCAGCGCGCGCCAGCCGAGCCGCGGAATCTGGTGGTGCAGGTGCTCGACGCTGATGCGCGCGCCGCTGTCGGTGCTGGCGCCTAGCCCCAGCGTGAGCTTTTGTAACGACGCCTCACGCACGTCGACCAACACCCGGGCTGCCGTGTTGGGTGACTGCGCGTCGATTCGCACAAACGCCGAATCAAAGTAGCCGCTGCCGCTCAGCCGCTGCTGCGCGTCGGCCAGTGCGCGCAGGTCGTAGTCGGCGCCCACGGGCACGCGCGCCAGGCGACGCACCAGGTCGGCGTTGTAGCGCTGCAAGCCGCTGATCTGCAGCGTGCCCATCTGGTAGGGCGCGCCGGAGTCCAGCGTCAGGTGCAAACTGGCTCGGCGCGCAGGTGCGTCGACGTCGGCCAGCGACGCGCTGATGCGACCCATGGGGTAGCGCTGGCTGGTGAGTTGGCGCAGCGCTTGTTGTTTGGCCGCGTCCCACTGGCTTTGACTGAAGCGGCTGTCAGCGGGCAGTGGCCAGGCGTCGACGATCGCTTGCCGTTGCTGCGCCGCTTGTGCGTTGCTGGCGATGTCGCCAGCAAAGGCAATGTCGACTTGATCGATGCGCACCGGCTCGCCCGGCTCGACGCGAATGCTGACGCGGCGCAGCCCCGCGTTGGTTGGTTTGGCCAGGCGCTCAATGGTGATCGCGGGCGAAAAGTAACCCAGCGTCGCCAGCAGTTTGGCAGCGTCGGCGCGGGCTAGTTCGATCAATCGGTCAAGCTCGACGTCGCTTAAGTCGTCGAGCGCGCGGTAGCGTTGCAGGTCCAGATGGCGTTGCAGCAGTTGCTGCACCTCGTCGGGCGCCTGGATGTCCAATGCGAAGGCGACGTCGGCCGCGGCGGCGTTGGCGCTGGCCGGCGCGCTGGCGCTCTGGGCGTGCGCCGACAGCGCCAGCCACGGCATCAACAGGAACGCAACAAACAGTCGCGTTGCCAGCGCCGAAACGCCCCGGGCACGCCTCATTTGCTCAGCAGCCGCATGGCTTCTTCGAGCCCGCGCAGCGTTAGCGGGAACATGCGCTGCTGCGTCAGCTGCTGCACGATGCCGATGCTTTGCCGGTACTGCCAGAGACCTTGTGGCTCGGGGTTGATCCAGGCGAAGTGCGGGTAGGCATTGGTCAGGCGGCTGATCCACTCGGCGCCGGCTTCGTCGTTGCTGTACTCGACGCTGCCGCCGGGTTGCAGGATTTCATACGGGCTCATGGTGGCGTCGCCGATGAAGATTAGTTTGTAGTCCTTGTTGTATTTGCGGATCAGGTCCCAGGTCATGAGCTTTTCGGCAAAGCGGCGGCGGTTGTTTTTCCAGACGAAGTCGTAGACGCAGTTGTGAAAGTAATAAAACTCCAGGTGCTTGAACTCGGCCTTGGTCGCCGAGAACAGCTCTTCGACGCGGGCGATGTGCTCGTCCATCGTGCCGCCGACGTCCATCAGCAGCAAGACCTTGACGTTGTTGTGACGCTCGGGTCGCATTTTGATGTCGAGCCAGCCGGCGTTGGCGGCGGTCGAACGGATGGTGTCGTCCAGGTCCAGCTCATCGAGCTGGCCTTCGCGGGCA
>JBBIGT010000123.1:0-6350 GCA_037447395.1 Comamonadaceae bacterium
CACGCTGCGAAACACCCGCAAATAGTCAGCCACGGCGCGACGCAACGGGGCGTAGCCGCCGGCGCTGCTGTAGTCGAGCATGTCGGGGTAAGACATGCGCCAATGCTTGTTTTGCAGCCGCTGCCACAGCGCCGTCGGAAAGGCACTGAAGTCGGCGATGCCGGGGGTGAACGGCTGTACCTCCAGTTCAGACGCGCAGTAGCGGTTGCACAGGGCCGCGCCGCGTTGCGACAAGCGCGCGCTGGCCGGCGGTGCGCTGCGCAGGCTTTTGGGCGCGTGCTGCGGCACTTTGGCGCTGACGTAGGTGCCGCTGCCGACGCGCCCGACCAGGTAGCCTTCGACGGTCAATTGGTTGAGCGCGGCCACCACGGTGTTGCGCGACAAATGCAAGTCTTGCACCAGGTCGCGGCTGGACGGCAGGCGTTCGTCGGCGGTGACTTTGCCGTCCAGGATGGCCCGGCGCAGCGCTTCGTACAGTTGCCGGTGCAGCGGCAGGCGGCCTTGTTGCGCCAGCCGGTTGAGTTCAGTCAGCAGCAGTTCAGACAGCATGGTTTGATTGACTCTGAAAAACGTTACAGTGGTCCCGACAGGTGCCACCCGGTTCAACGACAAGTGGTACCTGCCGTTTGACTCAAATGGTTCTGATTTTGATCCAATTTGGCCGACACAATGTGTCAAACCACAGCGGCCTGCGCGCCAGACGCTGATAACGGAGCACGCGATGAGCGATACAAAGGCAATGAGTTTCAACGAACTCGAGCAATGGCTCAATGAGCACCACGTCACCGAGGTCGAGTGCTTGGTGCCCGACTTGACCGGGGTGGCGCGCGGCAAAATTCTGCCGCGGGCCAAGTTCACCGAAGACCGCGGCATGCGCTTGCCGCAGTCGGTGGTGGCCATGGGCGTGACCGGCGAATTTCCCGAGAGCGGTCCGTACTACGACGTCATCGACCCGACCGACAAGGACATGCAACTGCGCCCGGACGCGAGCACGGTGCGCATCGTGCCGTGGGCCACCGATCCGACCGCGCAGGTGATTCACGACTGCTTTGACCACTACGGCAACATGGTGCCGTTCGCACCGCGCAGCGTCTTGCGCCGGGTTTGCAACCTGTTTGCCGCCGAAGGCTTGCAGCCGATCGTCGCGCCCGAGCTCGAGTTTTACCTGACCGCGCGCAACACCGACCCCAACACCTTGCTGAAAGCGCCCATTGGCCGCAGCGGCCGCAACGAGACCTCGCGTCAGGCTTACAGCATCGACGCCGTCAACGAATTTGACCCGCTGTTCGAGGAAATCTACGACTACTGCGACAAGATGGAGCTCAACGTCGACACGCTGATCCACGAGATCGGCGCCGGTCAGATGGAGATCAACTTCTTCCACGCCGAGCCGCTGGGCTTGGCCGACGAGGTGTTTTTTTTCAAACGTACGGTGCGTGAGTCGGCGCTGCGTCACGACATGTACGCCACCTTCATGGCCAAGCCGATCGAGGGCGAGCCTGGCAGTGCCATGCACGTGCACCAGAGCATTCTGAACAAAGCCACCGGTCAAAACATATTCAGCAACGATGACGGCACGCCCTCCGAGGCGTTCATGCACTACATCGGCGGCCTGCAGCGCTACATCCCGGCGGCGATGGTGCTGGTGGCGCCCTACGTCAACAGCTACCGGCGCCTGTCGCGCAACACCGCCGCGCCGATCAATATCGAGTGGGGCTACGACAACCGCACGGTGGGTATTCGCTCGCCAATTTCGACGCCGGCGGCGCGGCGCGTCGAAAACCGCGTCATCGGCGCCGACGCCAACCCCTACGTGGCCCTGGCGATGACGCTGGCCTGCGGCTATCTGGGACTGAAGAACAAGATCAAGCCGAAGACCGAAATGAAGGGCGACGCCTACCTGTCGCCGTACGCATTGCCGCGCAGCCTGGGCGAGGCGCTGGACTGGCTGCGCCGCGAGTCTGACTTGCACGAGGTGCTGGGCAAGGAGTTCATTACCGTGTACTCGGAGATCAAGGAGCTCGAATTCGATGAGTTCATGAAGGTGATCTCACCGTGGGAGCGTGAACATTTGCTATTACATGTATAGCTTGTGGCGCCTTGTAAATAAGGGTTACAGCCATTTTTATCATATAAAAAGGATGCGCCGATGAATGCCAAAACCGCTGTGGCAACGCTGTCCACCCGCGCCATGCAGGCGCTCGACAGCGCCCATTTCATTCACCCGTTTACCGACCATGCCGATCTGGCCAGTCGTGGCGCGCGCGTCATAACCCGTGGTGCGGGCATCTATGTGTGGGACTCCGAGGGCGAGAAGCTGCTCGACGCCATGAGCGGCCTGTGGTGCGTCAACGTCGGTTATGGACGCCAAGAACTGGCGCAGGCGGCGTATGACCAGATGATGACGCTGCCGTTTTACAACAGCTTCTTCCAGACCACCAACGAGCCGGCCTTGCGCCTGGCGGCGCGGCTTGCGGCGCTGGCGCCGCAAGTAGACGGACGCCGTTTCGAGCACGTGTTCTATTCCAGCAGTGGCTCAGAGAGCAACGACTCCAACGTGCGCATGGTGCGCCGCTACTGGGATTTGCTCGGCCAGCCGCAGCGCAAAGTCATCATCAGCCGCCATAACGCCTACCACGGCAGCACCATGGCCGGCGCCTCCTTGGGCGGCATGAGCGGCATGCACGCGCAGGGTGATCTGCCGATACCCAACATCAAGCACATCGAGCAGCCGTACTTTTTCGAGAACGGCAAGGCCGGTGAGACCGCCGAGGAGTTCGGCTTGCGCGCTGCGCGCTGGCTGGAAGAAGAAATTTTGGCGATTGGCCAGGACAAAGTGGCAGCGTTCATCGCCGAGCCGATCCAGGGCGCCGGTGGCGTCATCATCCCGCCGGCGACGTACTGGCCCGAGGTTCAGCGCATCGTCGACAAGTACGGCATTTTGCTGATCAGCGACGAGGTCATCTGCGCCTTTGGTCGCCTGGGCCACTGGTTTGCTTACGAAAAATTTGGCTATAAGCCCGACTTGGTGACCTTTGCCAAGGCCGTCACCAGCGGCTACGTGCCGCTGGGTGGCGTGATGGTTGGCGACCGCGTTGCCAGCGTGTTGATTGAAAAGGGCGGTGAGTTCAACCACGGCTACACCTACAGCGGCCACCCGGTGTCGTGCGCCGTGGCGCTGGCCAATCTGGACATCATGGAGCGCGAACAGCTGCCACAGCGCGTGGGCGGTGACGTAGGAGCCTACTTTGCCAAACGCTACGCCGAGCTCAATGACCACCCGCTGGTGGGCATGGCTGAAAGCTGCGGTTTTGTCGCCGGCTTGGTGCTGTTGAAGAATAAAGCCACGCGTGCGCGCTTCAACCCCGATGATGCGGTGGGCATGATCTGCCGAGGCCATTGCTTTCGCAACGGCTTGATCATGCGTGCCGTGGGCGAGCGCATGATCATTGCGCCGCCGCTGACGATGACGCACGCCGATATTGATGAGTTGGTTCGCCTGATACGTCTTGTACTGGACTTGACGCAGCGCGACTTGCAGCAAAAGGGCTTGTTCTGATCGTTTGCACCCATGGCTTTCAGGCCGGTTATTTGCTAGCCTTAAACTTGTTGTCGCGTTCGTCTTAATTTCACAACCGGAGTCAACTTCATGATGAAAAAGTATTTGTGGTCGTTTGCGCTGTCGGCGCTGGTGTTGGCCGCTTGCGGCAAAAAAGAGGAGCCGCCGGCGCCGGTGGCGGCACCAGCGCCCGCCGTCAGTGCGCCAGCGCCCGTGGCCGTCAACAGCGAAGAAAAAGTGCTCAATATCTACAACTGGCCCGACTACATTCCAGAAGGCATGGCCGCCGCGTTTGAAAAAGAATCCGGCATCAAAGTCAACTACGACACCTTTGAGACCAACGAGGCATTGCATGCCAAGCTGGTCGCCGGCAACACCGGCTACGACATCGTCGTGCCGGGCAGCGTGTTTGCCAAGCCACAGATCGAAGGCGGCATGTTCCAGCCGTTGGACAAGGCCAAGGTGAAAAATCTGGCCAACCTGGACCCGGCGATCATGGCCACGCTGGCCAAGAACACCGATCCGGATAACAAGCATCTGGTGCCGTGGGCCTGGGGCTTTACCACCGTTGGCATCAACAAGGCCAAAGTCGCCAAGGCGCTGGGCAAGATGGCCATGCCAGAAAACGCCTGGGACCTGGTCTTCAAGCCGGAGTACACGGCCAAGCTGAAGTCCTGCGGCATTGCCTACCTGGATTCGCCCACCGAGATCATTCCGGTGGCGCTGCACTACATTGGCAAGGACGCCTACTCCAACGACCCGGCCGACTACAAGGCCGCTACCGACATGCTGGCCAAGGTGCGCAAGGACGTGCGTATCTTCAGTTCAACGATGATCGATGACATCGCCGGCGGCAAGGCTTGCGTGGCCATCGGCTGGAGCGGCGACATCAACATTGCCGCCAACCGCGCCAAAGAGAACAAGAGCAAAGACGAGATCGAGGCGCTGTTGCCCAGCACCGGCGCGCTGATTTTCTTTGACACCATGGCCATCACCAAAGACGCCAAGCACCCGAACAACGCGATGGCTTTCATCGACTTCTACCTGCGCACCGAAAACGCCGCGCGCATGGCCAACGAGATGGGCTACCCGACGGCCAACAAGGCTGCCATCGAGCAGGTCAAGCCTGAGATCGCCGGCAACAAGACCATCTTTGTCGAGGCCGACTACATGGCCAAGATGATCCCGCCCAGCAGCTTCACCAACGAGGCGCGTGAGGCCATGGCCACCGCTTACAACAGCTTCAAAAAGGGCAAGTAAGCCGGCCTGATCGCCAGCTGAGGGCTGTTTGTACGCAAGGTATGAACAGCCCTTTTTCTTTGAACACGATTTCCGATCCGGGGCACAAAAATGGCTGATGCACCGACCAAGGACAACTACCTGGTCACCGAAAAACTGGTCAAGCGCTTTGACGAGGCGCTCGCCGTCGACGAGGTTAACCTGTCGATCAAGCAAGGCGAGATATTTGCCTTGCTCGGCAGCTCGGGTTGCGGCAAGTCGACCCTGTTGCGTATGCTTGCCGGCTTCGAGACGCCGACCTCCGGGCGCATTCGACTGGGCGGCAGCGACGTCGCCAAACTGGCGCCCTACGAGCGGCCGTTCAACATGATGTTCCAGTCGTACGCGTTGTTTCCGCACCTGGACATCTGGGAGAACATTGCCTTCGGACTCAAGCGCGAAGGCTTGCCCAAGAGCGAAGTCACCGAGCGCGTCGGGCAAATGCTCGACCTGGTCCAGCTCGGCCCCTACGCCAAGCGCAAACCGCACCAACTCTCGGGCGGGCAGCAACAGCGCGTGGCGCTGGCGCGCAGCCTGGCCAAGAAGCCCAAGGTGTTGCTGCTCGATGAGCCGCTGGGTGCGCTTGACAAAAAATTGCGCGAGCAGACGCAGTTTGAATTGGTCAACATCATCGAAAAAGTCGGCGTCACCTGTGTCATGGTCACACACGACCAGGAGGAGGCGATGACCATGGCCGGACGCATCGCCGTCATGAGCAAAGGCCGTGTCTTGCAAGTCGGCTCGCCCGAAGAGGTGTACGAGCATCCGGTCAACCGGTTCGTTGCCGACTTCATTGGCAACGTCAACCTGCTTGACGGCAAGATCAGCCTTGACGAGGTCGATCGCTGCGCCGTGCAGACGCGCATCGGCGCGGTACAGGTGGGCCACGGCATCAGCGGCGCACTGGGGATGCCCGCGGCAATTGCCGTGCGCCCCGAAAAAATCGAGATCAGCCGCGACAAGCCCAATCAGGCGTACAACGTGTTCGCCGGACGGGTGAAAGAAATTGCCTACTTTGGCTCGTACAACACCTACATCGTGCAGGTCAGTGACGGCTCACGGATCAAGATCACGGAAGCCAACACGTCGCGCCACGAGCTGTCCAACATCACCTGGGAAGACGAGGTGTTTTTCTGGTGGGACGATCACGCTGGCATCGTCCTGCGCGACTGATTCGGGAGACCCACATGGCTCGACTGAACCTTCCTTTCCCCGGAAAGCGCTTCGTTATTGGCGTGCCCTACGCCTGGCTGCTGGTCTTTTTCATGTTGCCGTTCTTGATTTTGCTGTACATCAGCTTTGTCGACATGGGCAACGACATCTCGCCGTTCAAGCCGATCTGGGACTCCGAGACCGGTCTGCTCAAGCTCAAGTACGAAAACTATTACACGATCTTTCAGTCGAGCGATGGCGGCCTGTTCCAGACGCTCTACATTGAAGCCTATGTGCGTTCGATCTGGTACGCCTTCTGCACTGCGCTGCTGTGTTTGCTGATCGGCTACCCGTTTTCGTA
>JBBIGT010000124.1:0-6347 GCA_037447395.1 Comamonadaceae bacterium
CCATGCGCATCGCCTTTGACGGCGCGCCACCGTCGCAAAGCGACCTGTACTTTCGCGGCCCGGTGCTGGGCAGTTTTGACGGCCAGCGCTGGTCGCCCACCGACGGTGTGGCACTGCTGCGCACGCAAGACGCGGGGCTTGCGGTGCAAGGCCCGGCGCTGCGCTACCAGGTCACGCTCGAGCCCAACCAGCAACCCTGGCTGCTCACGATCGATGCCACACCGGGCGCGCCCGAGCTGCTGCAGCCCCGCGCGCGCATGACCAGCGAGCTGCAATGGCTGCAAAACGCCAACGTCACCGAGCTGCTGCGCTACCGCGCCATCAGCTACCCGCAGTTCAGCCACGGCGTCGCGCTGACGCGCACGCAATTGCGGCCGTACCTGGCGCTGCCGTTTGGCTACAACCCGCGCACCGGGCAGCTGGCGCAGCAGCTTCGCGCCAGCACCCCAACCGGCCAGGACCCGGGGCAACACATCATCGACCAGGCGCTGCAACGCCTGCGCAGCGGCGGCTACGTCTACACGCTGGAGCCCGGCGTCTACGGCCGCGACAGCGCCGACGAATTCTGGTTTGACCGCAAGGCCGGCTTTTGCGAGCACATTGCCAGCAGCTTTGTCATCCTGCTGCGCGCCGCCGGCGTGCCCGCGCGCATCGTCACCGGGTTTCAGGGCGGCCAGCGCAACGCCTATGACGACCTCTGGACGGTGCGCAACAGCGACGCCCACGCCTGGGCCGAGGTCTGGCTGGCCGGCCAGGGCTGGCTGCGCGTCGACCCCACGGCGGCCGTCTCACCCGGGCGCACCGGCAGCTTCAACCGCCTGCAAGCGCCGCGTGGCATCGTCACCGACGCGCTTCTTGGCAGCGTCAGCCCGGCGGTGGCGCTGAGCCTGCGCGCCCTGTGGGACGCGGCCAACAGCCGCTGGAACCAGTGGGTGCTGAACTACACGCAGGTCAAGCAGCTCAATTTGCTCAAAGACCTCGGCTTTGACGCGCCCGACTGGCAAGACCTGATCGCCCTGCTGTGCGTCGTAGTGGTCACCGTCAGCCTGACCGGCGCCGCCTGGAGCGTCTGGGAGCGCCAGCGGCAAGACCCCTGGCTGCGCTTGCTCGGGCAGGCGCGCCAGCGCCTGCAGCGCGCGGGCTACACGCCCGCTGCCAACAGCACGCCACGCGAACTGGCCGACCTGCTGATGCACGCCACCGCCAAACCCATGCAAGCCAGCGTGCAGAGCGCTTGGCGCGACTGGTTGCTGCGCTTGGAGGCGCTGCGCTACGCGGGTGACGCGCGGCACGTCAGGCAGCAGCTCGCTACACTGCAGCGCCATTTACGGCAGCTGCGCTGTCACACCTGATTCGCCATGCTTCATAACGCAACGCTTCGCCCCCTGATTGCTTGTTTTTTAATAGCTGCTTGCACAATGAATACATTGGCTTCAGGCCAAAAACATGCCAAATATAAAAGGCCTGTCAAGTCGCTTGAGACCGCACCGGATCGCCCCAGCTACGCCCAGCGGGCAGACGTCATGAAAGCCGCTGACGAGATCGCCAGTGACCGCAACCTGGACCCGGCGTGGGCGCGCCAGGCGCTCGCGCAAGCGCGCTATATGCCGGCCGTTGCCAAAGCCATTGCACCACCGGCCGTGGGCGTGGCCAAGAACTGGGCGGCGTACCGCGCGCGCTTTATCGAGCCCAAGCGCATCGCCGCCGGCGTGGCCTTCTGGTTGGCCAACCACGACGCCTTGCAGCGCGCCGAGCAGCAAACCGGCGTGCCGCCGGAGATCATCGTTGGCATCATCGGCATCGAGACGTTGTACGGCCAGACGCTGGGCAACTACCGCGTGCTCGACGCGCTGGCCACACTGGCGTTTGACTTTCCCGCCAGTCACCCGCGCGCCGCCGAGCGCAGTGCCTACTTCCGCGACGAGCTGGCGCAGTTCCTTAGCCTGATGGCACGCAGCGCGCAGGACCCGACGCGTGCGCGCGGCAGCTACGCCGGTGCCATGGGGCTGCCGCAGTTCATGCCGACCAGCTGGGCCAGGTACGCCGTCGATTTTGATGGCGACGGCAAAGTGGACTTGTTCACCAGTGCGGCCGACGCCATCGGCTCGGTGGCCGGGTACTTCAAGGCATTCGGCTGGCAACCCGGCCTGGCCACACACTACGCCGTCAGCCTGGATGCCGCCACCGTCAACATGGACACGCTGCTGGCCCCAGACATCCTGCCGACCTTCAGCGTGGCCAGTTTTCAAGCCAACGGCGCGCAACTGGCGGGCGAGGCACTCCAGCACGGCGGCAAGCTGGCGCTGATCGAGCTGCAAAACGGCGACGCCCCGCCGCGCTACGTGGCCGGCACCGACAACTTTTACGCCATCACCCGCTACAACTGGAGCAGCTACTACGCGATGGCGGTGATCGAGCTCGGCCAGGCCGTCAAGCAGGCGTTGGCGCCGGACGCCAGCGCCGGGCAACGCAGTGAATGACCGAGTCGGCCGCTGCAGCGGCGCGGCGCCTCACCGATAATCGCGCCCCATGACGATCACCATCAAAGACGCCGACGGTATCGCCGGCATGCGCGCCGCCGGCCGCGCCGCCGCCGAACTGCTCGACTACCTGGCCCCGCTGGTCAAACCCGGCATCACCACCAACGAGCTCGACCGTCTGGCCGAGGCCTACACCACCGGCGTGCTCGGCGCCGTTTCGGCGCCACTGAACTACGCCCCCGGCGGTCACGATCCCTACCCCAAGTCGATCTGCACGTCGATCAACCACCAGGTCTGCCACGGCATCCCCAACGACAAGCCGCTGAAAAAAGGCGACATCATCAACGTCGACGTCACCGTCATCAAGAACGGCTGGCACGGCGACTCCAGCCGCATGTACGCCGTGGGCGAGGCCTCCGTGGCGGCGCGGCGCCTGTGCAACCTGACTTATGAGGCGATGTGGAAAGGCATCTTGCAGGTGCGCGAGGGCGCCTACCTGGGCGACATCGGCCACGCCATCCAGACCTTTGCCGAAGGCCACGGCCTGAGTGTGGTGCGCGAATACTGTGGCCACGGCATCGGCCGTCACTTCCACGAAGACCCGCAGGTGCTGCACTACGGCCGCCCCGGCACGCTGGAGCGCTTGCAAGCCGGCATGACCATCACCATCGAGCCGATGCTCAACGCCGGGCGCAAAGAGATCAAGGAGCTGGGCGACGGCTGGACCATCGTTACCAAGGACCACTCGCTGTCGGCGCAGTGGGAACACACGGTATTGGTCACGCCCACCGGCTTTGAGGTGCTGACGGTGTCCAGCGCCAGCCCACCGCCGCCGGCGTTTGTCCTGCCCAAGGCGTAGGTCATGCCGCTGGCCACGCTGCGCACGCAGTACCGCGCCGACAAGGCCTCGCTGCTGGCCGCGCTGGGCAACGGCGCCTCGACCCGCGGCGTCCAACAAGCGCTGCTGGGCTTGACGCGGTTGGCCGACCGGGCCTTGATCGGGCTTTGGCGCAACGCCGGGTTCGCCGCGTCGTTCGCGCTGGTGGCCGTCGGCGGCTTTGGCCGGCGCGAGCAGTTTCCGCACTCCGACGTCGACGTGCTGGTACTGCTGCCCGACGGCCAGTCGCCCGACGCTGATGCGGCGCTGAAGGCGCGCCTGGAAGCCTTCATCGGCAGTTGCTGGGACGCCGGGCTGGAGATCGGCTCAAGCGTGCGCTCGGTGGCTGACTGCCTGAGCGAAGCGGCCAAAGACGTCACCGTGCAGACGGCCTTGCTCGAGGCCCGCCTGATCACCGGCAGCAAGGCGTTATTTGGCCAGTTCCAGCGGACGTTTTTTGCCAGCATCGACGCGCACGCCTTCTTTGTCGCCAAGACGCTGGAGATGCAGCAGCGGCACAGCAAGTTTGAGGACACGCCCTACGCGCTGGAGCCCAACTGCAAGGAGTCGCCCGGCGGCCTGCGCGACCTGCAAGTGATTCTTTGGGTGGCCAAGGCCGCCGGTCTTGGCAACAACTGGGGCGAGCTGGCGCAGGCCGGCCTGGCCACCGCCTTTGAGGTGCGCCAGATCAAACGCAATGAGGCCATGCTGCGGCTCATTCGCGCGCGTCTGCACCTGCTCTGCGGGCGCCGTGAAGACCGCCTGGTGTTTGACCTGCAAGCCAGCGTGGCGCAGTCGTTTGGCTTCAAGGCACCCGACGTGCGCACCGACCCGCGCGCCTTTGTGCGCCCCAGTGAAGCGCTGATGCGCCACTACTACTGGGCGGCCAAGGCGGTGACGCAACTGCGCCAGATCCTGCTGCTCAACATCGAAGAGCGGCTGGGCCCATGTGCCGACGCGCCGTGCGAGCTACGGCCATTGAGCGCGCGCTTTTTCGACAAGGCCGGCATGATCGAGGTCGCCAGCGACGACCTGTACCGCCGCGACCCGCACGCCATTTTGCAAACGTTTCTCGTCTACCAGCAAAACGCCGGGCTCAAGGGCTTGTCGGTGCGCACGCTGCGCGCGCTGTACAACGCCCGCGACCTGATGGACGGCAAGTTCCGCAGCGACCCGGTCAACCGCGACACCTTCCGCCAGATACTGACGCAGCCCAGCGGGCTGACGCACGTCATGCGGCTGATGAACCAGACCTCGGTACTCGGGCGCTACCTGTGGGTGTTTCGCAGGATCGTCGGGCAGATGCAGCACGACTTGTTTCACGTCTACACGGTCGACCAGCACATTCTGATGGTGTTGCGCAACGTGCGGCGCTTTTTCATCGTCGAGCACGCGCACGAATACCCGTTTTGCTCACAGCTCGCCAGCGGCTGGGACAAGCCCTGGATTCTCTACATCGCCGCGCTGTTTCACGACATCGCCAAGGGCCGTGGCGGCGACCATTCGACGCTTGGCGCGCAGGAGGCCAAGCGGTTTTGCCAACAGCACGGCATCGCCAAAGAAGACGCTGAACTGATCATCTTTCTGGTGCGCGAGCACCTGACGATGAGCCAGGTGGCGCAGAAATCAGACCTGAGTGACCCCGACGTCATTACCAAATTTGCCGCCCACGTCCGCAGCGAGCGAGCGCTGACCGCGCTCTACCTGTTCACCGTGGCCGACATCCGCGCCACCAGCCCCAAGGTCTGGAACGCCTGGAAAGGCAAGCTGCTGGAAGACCTGTACCGGGCGACGTCGCGCGCACTCGGTGGCCACGCCCCCGACGTGCACGCCGAAGTGCAGGAGCGCCAGCGCGACGCGCTGGTCGAGCTGGCGCTGCACACGCAGCCGTTCGAGTCACACAAGGCGTTTTGGGCAACGCTCGATGTCGGCTACTTCATGCGCCACGACGCCGCCGAGATCGCCTGGCACACGCGCAAGCTGTCACGCCACGTGCATAGCCAGACGCCCGTGGTGCGGGCGCGCCGTTCGCCGCTGGGCGAAGGGCTGCAGGTGATGGTCTACACACCCGACCAGGAAGACCTGTTTGCACGCATCTGCGGCTACTTTGACCGCAGCGGTTTCTCGATTCAGGACGCGCGCATCCACACCACCTGCGCCGGCTACGCGCTCGACACGTTTCAGGTGATCACCAGCGACCTAGCCGAGCATTACCGTGAACTCATCAGCATGATCGAGAACGACCTGGCGCTGGTGTTGACGCAGGCCGGGCCGTTGCCCGAGCCCAGCCAGGGGCGCGTCTCGCGGCGCGTCAAAAGCTTTCCGATCACGCCACGCGTGGGCCTGCGGCCCGACGAAAAAGGCCAGCGCTGGCTGCTCAACATTTCCGCCAGCGACCGCGTCGGCCTGCTCTACCGCGTCGCCCGCGTGCTGGCGCGGCACAAGATTAGCCTGAACCTGGCCAAGGTCAACACCATGGGCGAGCGCGTCGAAGACACTTTTTTGATTCAGGGCGCCGCCCTGCAGCACAACCGCGAACAGATCGACATCGAAACCGAGCTGCTCGAGACTCTGGCCTGACGACCCTGATGACGCTTACGACCCTCTTCCCCTTGGGCTGGCAACACTACCTGGCCGGCGGCTTGTTGATTGGCGCCGGCGTGGCGTTGCTGTTCGTCGCCACCGGGCGCGTCGGCGGCATGAGTACGGTGTTTTCCAGCTCCTGGTCGTGGTTGCTGCACCACACATTCTTTCAGCAGACGCGTTTCACCCAATCGCGCGGTTGGCGGCTCACTTATGCGCTGGGGCTGGTGCTGGGCGCGGCGCTGTGGTGGTGGCTGATGGCCGACGGCGCGCCGCAAAGCACCTTGATCGCACCCGGGCACCTGTTTGTGGGCGGTCTGCTGGTGGGCTTTGGCGCGCGTTTGGGCAACGGCTGCACCTCCGGGCACGGCATCTGCGGCCTGGGCTCGCTGCAAGCGCCATCGCTG
>JBBIGT010000125.1:0-6277 GCA_037447395.1 Comamonadaceae bacterium
GCCCAACGCGGTCTGGAAATCAGCATTGGCCGATGCATCAGTGAGCGTGGCTTTGGCAAAGTCGTCAATCAGTTTCTTGGCCTGCCCCTGTCCGAGCAGCGCTCTGGCCAACAGCGGCAGCACCTGATCTTGCGGGTGCTTCAGGTCAAGCGCCTTGCGCAGTTCGGTCTCGGCGCCGGCCACGTCACCGCTTTCCAGTAGCGCCTTGCCCAGCAGGTAGCGCGCCTCGGGCATGTCAGGGGCGTTTTGCAGTACGTTCTTGATCTGGATCGCCGCCGCCTTGGGGTCGTTTTTGGCCAAATAGTCTTTGGCCGAGGCGATCATCGCCTCGGGCTTGTCGCCACAGGCGCCAAGCAACAGGCCAAGTAACAACACAGAAGCGGTCGCACCGCGGCGCAGGTTGGCAGGTGTCATGAGGTTCTCCAAAATAAAAATCGCTTGGCTTATTTCATGCCCAGACGGTGCATCAAGTCGTACAGCGTCGGTCGGCTGATGCCCAGCAGCTCCGCCGCCTTCAGCACGTTGCCGTTGACGCGGCCCATGGCGGTAACGATGGCGGCCTTTTCGGCGCTTTCACGCACCACGCGCAAGTCCAGCGACGCGTCGCCACCCTCTGGCGTGGCCGAACGCAAGCCGATATCGTCCCGGGTGATCTGGTTGCCGTCTGCCATGATGACGGCGCGTTTGACGCAGTTCTCCAGTTCCCGGATGTTGCCCGGCCAGTGATGCGCCTCAATGGCGCGCACCGCGTCTTCGGTCAGACTCATCGAGCCGCGGTTTTGCTCCTGGGCAAAGCGTCGCACAAAGGCATGCGCCAGCAAGGCAGCGTCGCCCACGCGCTCGCGCAGTGGCGGAATGTTGACAACGATCTCGGCCAGGCGGTAGTACAAGTCTTCGCGGAATTTGTTCTCGGCGCACAGCGTCGGCAAGTCCTGATGGGTGGCGCAAACGATACGCACGTCGACCGGTATTTCTTGCCGAGCGCCGATGCGCTCAACCACGCGTTCTTGCAAAAACCGTAGCAGCTTAGCCTGTAACTGAAACGGCAAATCGCCAATTTCATCCAACATCAAGGTGCCACCGTTGGCCGATTCGATTTTGCCGATGGTGGTTTTGGCAGCCCCCGTGAACGAGCCCTTTTCGAAGCCGAACAGCTCGCTTTCCAGCAAATTCTCCGGAATGGCCGCGCAATTGATGGCGATAAATTTTTCGCCGCACCGCGACGACGCCTGATGCAGTCCGCGCGCCAGCACTTCTTTGCCGGTGCCGCTTTCGCCGAGCAACATCACCGTGGCGTTGCTGTTGGCAACTTTTTCAATGGTGCGGCAAATGCGCAGCATGCCCGGGTCGCGGGTGGTCAGGCCGGCCAGCGCGTCGGGCGGGCTCATCGCCCGCAGGCGCTTGTTTTCCGCTTGCAGCTCGTAGAGCCGGAAGGCACGCTCGATCGTCAACGTCAGCAATTCCGGCTCAAAGGGTTTGGCGAAGAAGTCGTAGGCACCCATGGCCACGGCACGCAAGGCGTTGTTCTGGTCGTTCTGCCCGGTCAGCACGATGACCTTGATGTCGGCGTCAAACGCCATGATCTGCTCGAGCAGCTTGAACCCTTCAGAGACGCCGTCGGCGTCGGGCGGCAAGCCCAAGTCCATCGTCACCACCGCCGGCAGGGCCTTGCGCACCTGCAACAGCGCCGATTCACGGTCGCTGGCGACCACCGAATCGAACTTGTCGAGCGACCACTTGATCTGCTTCTGCAACGACAGGTCGTCTTCAACGATCAGCAATGGGCGCGCTTTTTCGCTACTCATGCGACATCCACGGATTGCAGGCCCGAGTTCTTGGCGGTTTCGAACAGCGGCAGCAAGACACTGACGGTGGTTCCCTTGTCGACTTCGCTATGCACTTCGATCTTGCCCCCAAGTTCGTTGACGTATTGATAACTCTCATAAGCGCCGATACCCATCCCCGCCTGCTTGGTCGTCTGGAACGGTTTGAACAATCGGTCGCGAATGAATTCCGCAGTCATGCCATGACCGGTATCGGTCACCGTGACCTTGGCACGCCCGGCGTCGCACGCCAGGGCGATCGACACTGTACCCGACACGTCGGTGGCGTCAAAGGCGTTTTGCACCAGGTGGCCAACGATGCGCTCGAGCCGCTCGGCGTGTCCGCGCGCCTTCAGCGGCTGCAGCGTCGCCACTTGCAGCGTGCGCCCACGCGCCGTCGCCGTCGCCTGCACGCGCTCAACAATGTCGACCAGGTTGACCCCAAAAGCGGTACCGGGCGGCGTGGCACCTTCACGCAGTTGCAGCATCAATTGGCGCATGCGCTCCAGAGCGTTCTCTACGGTCAGCAACATATCCTGCTGAAACTCCGGGTTGTCGCCCAGCCGCTTGGCGTTTTTCAGCATCAACGACAACTGCGTGATGATGTTTTTCAGGTCGTGCACGACAAATGCCGACATCTTGTTGAAAGCATCAAACTTGCGCACCTCCAGCAACGCTTCAGTAGCCTGCATCTGCGCCAGATAACTGGCCGCCTGGTGCCCGGCAGTGCGCAGCAAGTCATGCACTTCCCAGTTGACGTCGACCACCGTGCGGGCACTGGCCAGCACGACAAAACCAATCAACTCGTCGCCCACCAGCAGCGGCACCACCAGCCAGGCTTGCGGCAAGTCCTGCAACCAGACCGGAATCTTCAACTGGCCGTAGCGCCGGGGGTACGAGCGGTATTCCTCCAAATTGACCACTTTGCCCCCATCGGCCATGTAGTGACACAACGCCGACGCCTGCTCTTCCTTCTCAGCCACCGGCGCCAGGTTCCAGCGCGCGGTTTGCGTCAACGTTGTCTCACCACGGGTGCACAGCCACAACGCGCCGCCCGGACTCTCCAGCATCTCGGCCAACCCTTGCACAACGCGCTGGCCTAGTTCTTGCGGCGAACTCTTGGCCGACAGGGTGCGGGTGAATTTCAGCCACTCCTCCCGGTAGTCGTAGCGATAGCGAAAAAAATGCTTGCCCAAAAAGACCCGCAAGCGGGCGCGCATCGCGCCCGACATCGCCAGCATCATCAACGCCATCAGCGCCAGCACCACCAAGCCCAGCTGTAGCGCCCGGCCCCACTCGCCACCAAAGTAGCGCACGTAATAACCCACCGCCGAAATGAACAACAAATACACCCCAGCGATCAGCAACGTGGCCGAATGGAAAGCCGCCTTGGGCGAGAGCTGAATCCGGGCGATCCAGTCGTTGCGCCGGCTGCTGGAGACCAGCAGCAGCGGCACCATCAACGCATGCACCGCGCCACGGATGCTGATGGCGTCGTCGTCCGGTCGATTGAACAACACTGCCTGCGAAAACAGGTACAAATCAAACAGGAAAACGCCGGTCAAACCCAGGGACAAAGGCTTGATGCTCCACTGGGCGTCTTGCGTGGCGTTGCGAAAGACCTGCTCGAGCAAGACCAGGGCAAACACCGCCATGGCCATCGACGCAAACAGCACCTGTCGCGCCGGGTCGCCCAGTTTTTCGATACCCAGCGTCTGCAACAACAGCGCCAGCGGCCCCCAACAGGCCAACACCACCGCCACGTTGATCAAGCCGGCGCGACTACTGGATGCACCGTGCGGCCCAGCCAGGCGCAGCAACCCGATCAGAAAGCCAAACCAGCCGGCGTAACGCAATTGATCGGCAAGAACAGTCGCCAGCCCGTAGACTGCCTGCCGAGTCAACATAAAAGTCAGCTCCAAGCCAGCCCAGGCCAGCGTGCATAGCACCGTCAGTGTCAGCAGAACTTTGGTTCTTTCGTGCGGCGCCTTGAAACCACCTTGGTGCAACAGTTGCAACGCAATCACCGTGTACGCCAAAACGGCCAACACGGCGCTCCAAGCATTCAAGCCCCAGGTTTCGATGGCCATGAAAACGCTTGGACCGGTTTTACTGCGCGCCCTTGCGCATTACCACGACGCCAATGGTTTCAAACATCACCACAATGTCGAGGAACAAGGAGTGATTTTTGACGTAATACAAGTCGTATTGCAGCTTTTCGGCAGCGTCCTCGACACTGGCGCCATACTGGTAGCGCACCTGCGCCCAGCCAGTCACGCCAGGCTTGACACTGTGCCGGATGGCGTAATACGGGATTTCTTGCGTCAGTCGGTCAACAAAAAACGGCCGCTCGGGCCGCGGCCCAACCATGCTCATGGTGCCGGCCAGCACGCTGAACAGTTGCGGCAATTCGTCTATGCGCACCTTGCGAATGAATTTTCCGACCCGCGTGCAGCGGTCATCAGCGGCACTGGCCCAACGCGGCTGGCCGTCTTTCTCAGCGTCTTTGCGCATGCTACGGAACTTGACGACGTTGAACAGGCGCCCGTTTTGACCAACACGCTCCTGGCGGTAAAGTACCGGAAAGCCGTCCTCCAAAGCGACCAACAGCGCCGTAATCAGCATGATTGGGGAGAACAGCACCAGCAAAACGACAGCGCAGACGATGTCAAAGACGCGCTTGACAGCTGCTCGCAGCCACCCGGTATCAAAACCTTCACCAAAGATCAGCCAGCCGGCCGACACCGAATCGAGCCTGATCTGCCCCAGCGTCTGCTCAAAGTGCGCAGCAATGTCGACGACCCGCACGCCGAGCAATTTGCAGTCAAGCAACTCGCGCAGCGGCATGCTGCCGCCGCGGCGCTCGGTCAGCGCGACGACGATTTCGTCGACCTGCTCCTGCATGACGATGTCGGTGAGCGAATTGGTCATCGACAACAGCCCCCAAGCCGACACCTCGGCCTCTTTCTCGTTGGGACTGGCGTAGTAACCGACCAGATCAACCGTCGGGTCGGACTTGAGCAATGCCTTGCCGACCAACTTCGCCCGCGACCCTACACCAAACACCAGCACGCGCTGGCGCATCAGGCTCGATGGCAGCATGTGCATCACGTAGACACGCAACATCAACACCAGGGCCATCGTCACCGTCAGCGTCAAGGCAAATGCACGCGAATCGCCCCCTCTCTTGGCCACCAAATAGATAAATGGCAAAAGACACATCAACGCCAGCACGGCCCGTGCGCTGTTTTGTCCGATCGAGCGATTGTGTACACGCTGATAAAACCCGAGCATGGCGCCAATCGCCAACATCGCCGCGGTCAATACGCCGAAGGTCACCGCCAACATGGGCCACAGCGCCCCGTTTGACCTGCCGTAGGACAGAACGGTAACCAGGACGATCAGGAACATCACAATCACGTCGCGCGTGACTTGAAAAACCGTCAGTTTGTGAAAGTAATGGTTGAAAATTTTTATCATCGTTCCCTGCAAACGCTTGCCATGACGTAAGGGCGGCAATCTACCATAGAACCATGACCGTGTTGGCCTGTTCGCAGAGACGCCAAAAGTAGCAAGTAGAAAAGGAACGCCACTCGCGGTACGTCTGCCACACTGCTCACGAGCCCAACCAGCAATACACCCAACATTGCCGCAGCGAAATACGGCGCCAGGCTTTGCGGTTTTGCGCTGGCGCCCAGAAGTTGCCAAAGCGCGATGGCGAAAAGCGCCGCCAAAGGCAACAGACCGGCGAGTCCGCGCTCGACCAGGACTTCGAGCGCAAAGTTATCGAGATGCCAAGGGTCAAAGTACGACTGCGCTACACCAAGCCAGTGCGCCAGCCCATCGGCAAAATTTCCGTTGGCCAGCAGATTTGTACCGTCTGGGGCCAGCAGTTGCAGCGAATCGATTTCCACACGGCTGGCCACGCTGGCCACTGACACCGAAAACAATTTCAGTCTCGGCCCGTACCACGGATCGGCATCCAGCGGCTGGCCGCGCAGCGAAAGACTTAGCGTTTGCCAACCGTCTTGCGTTCGCACCGGCCTGACAGTGCCCCACGTCACCAGACAATCGCGTTCATACAGCAAGTGTCGCTCGCAAAGGGAAATGTCCAACCGCGTTGGCACCACAACGCGCAGACGCATTGCCACCCGGTAACGATCACCGGGTGTCGTCTCAACGCGCTGCGTCAGTGCGAACATCCCGGCAACATCCGGGTTGCTGCGTGGCCCAAAAAGCACTACTTGACCACCCGAGCGAGCGGCCGATCGCCCAGCCGCCTGCCACTGCACAGCGCCAGAGAACTCACCGTCGGCAACCGCCCTCGCGTATTGGCTCGGTAAGCGACCCAACCCCTTGCCAAGCAGCCAATCTGATGGGCCGTTCATCAATCCGACGCCACTACGCCAGTGATCAAGGCGACGCACCATATCCCGTTCAGCGCCAGACAGCCG
>JBBIGT010000126.1:0-6277 GCA_037447395.1 Comamonadaceae bacterium
CGGCGCTTTGCGGTGCCGATGTCTCTGCGGCAGCGACCGGCGCTGCGGGTGCGACAGCGAACAGCGACTTGACCCAGCCGAAGAAGCCGTTGTTGCTGGGCGACGTGGCTGCGACAGACGTCGCCACGGGTGCTGGGGTTGTGGCAACGGGCTCAGGCTTGGGCGCGACAATGGGCGCCGGCGCGTCGGGCAGGACGCCCTTGATGATCGGCACCTGGCGGTTGGTTGGCTCTTGCGAGCGGCGCGTCACCGCTGTGGCGTCTTCAACCTCTTCGGCCAGTTTGTAGCTGGCGCTGATGCCGTCCAGGCGCGGGTCGTCATGCTTGAGGCGCTCCAGCTTGTAGTTGGGCGTTTCCAGCGACTTGTTCGGCACCATCAGCACGTTGATGCGTTGCTTGAGTTCGATCTTGGCGATCTCGGCGCGCTTTTCGTTGAGCAGGAACGAGGCCACGTCGACCGGCACCTGACACAGTACCGACGCGGTGTTGTCCTTGAGCGATTCTTCCTGGATCACGCGCAGGATCTGCAGCGCGCTCGATTCGGTGTCACGGATGTGGCCCGAGCCGCCGCAGCGCGGGCAAGGGATCGACGCGCCTTCACTGAGCGCCGGGCGCAGCCGCTGACGGCTCATTTCCATCAGGCCGAACTTGCTGATCGAGGCAAATTGCACGCGGGCGCGGTCTTGGCGCAGGGCGTCGCGCAGGCGGTTTTCGACGTCGCGGCGGTTGCGGCTTTCTTCCATGTCAATGAAGTCGATGACGATCAGGCCGCCGAGGTCGCGCAGACGCGCCTGGCGCGCCACTTCGTCGGCGGCTTCGAGGTTGGTGCGGGTGGCGGTTTCTTCGATGTCACCGCCCTTGATGGCGCGCGCCGAGTTGACGTCGACGCTGACCAACGCTTCGGTGTGGTCGATGACAATGGCGCCACCGCTGGGCAGTGTCACCGTGCGGGCGTAAGCGGTTTCGATCTGGTGCTCGATCTGGAAACGGCTGAACAGCGGGGCGTCGTCGCGGTAGCGCTTGACGCGCGCCGCGTGTTCGGGCATCACATGCGCCATGAATTGCTGTGCTTGCTCAAAAACGTCGTCGGTATCGATCAGGATATCGCCGATGTCATGGTTGAAGTAGTCGCGGATGGCGCGGATCACCAGGCTGGATTCCTGGTAGATCAGGAACGCGCCCTTGCCACCCTTGGCCGCGCCGTCAATGGCGTCCCACAGCTTGAGCAGGTAGTTCAGGTCCCATTGCAGCTCGGGTGCGCTGCGGCCGATGCCCGCGGTGCGGGCGATGATGCTCATGCCACCCGGGTACTCGAGCTGGTCGAGCGCTTCCTTGAGCTCGGCGCGGTCGTCGCCTTCGATGCGGCGGCTGACACCACCGCCACGCGGGTTGTTGGGCATCAAGACCACATAGCGGCCAGCCAGCGAGACAAACGTCGTCAGCGCCGCGCCCTTGTTGCCGCGTTCTTCTTTTTCGACCTGCACCAGCAGTTCCTGGCCTTCCTTGATGGCGTCCTGGATGCGCGCCTGGCTGACCGATACGCCAGGCTGGAAGTACTGCTTGGAGATTTCCTTGAATGGCAGAAAGCCATGGCGTTCTTCACCGTAGTCGACAAAACAGGCCTCCAGCGACGGTTCGACACGCGTCACCACGGCCTTGTAGATATTGCCCTTGCGTTGCTCGCAACCTTCAATTTCAATTTCGTAGTCGAGCAGTTTCTGCCCGTCGACCACCGCCAGGCGACGTTCTTCAGCCTGGGTAGCGTTGATCAGCATCCGTTTCATCGGTGCGCTCCTTCATTTCAAAAACAAGCACGCGCTCTTGACGAGCAAGAGATACACCAACGTCGCTTTGAAATGAGGAGGAAACTGCCGCAGGACCGCAACTCACACGGTGAGTCTGGGGTGGGGCGCGTGGAGGGGAGCGATCAGATCAGGGTTGAGGTTTGCTATATTGTAAATAGCGCGCTGTGCCCATTTTACGGGTGCTGACGCCAGATGTGCACCAATAAACGGGGCGCATTCGCACCGCTGGCACCAAACCATCAAGGACATCAACACCAACATATCGCTTCATTCCATTCACAGGCTGGGCCTGTGAACTTTGGGTATTCCGATTCAGTATTTCAAGGCGTCGTCTGAACCCGATGCTGCGTCCGCCAACCCTGTCCTTTGGGCCAGGGAACTGCGGGCAAAACGTCAGGCGGTATCGACATGGCTGGTGTGGCGCTGGGGTCGTGAACTAAACTTCACCGACTGACTGAAACGTTATTTCAGAAAAATCAACCACTTAACTCGCACATCACCAGTGAAAGTCATTATAGGGGGCAACGCCGCCGCAACCGTTGCCACGGTGAAAACGGTCTGCGTGGACGATGAAAGTGATGGCCAGCGCCTCGACAACTTTTTGATTCGTCGGCTCAAAGGTGTTCCCAAAACGCATATTTACCGGCTGATCCGCAGCGGCGAAGTGCGCGTCAACAAGGGCCGCGTCGGCGTCGACACCCGGCTGCAAGCCGGTGACCTGGTGCGCGTTCCGCCGGTCCGCTTGTCCGGGCGCGCCGTCGAAAAATCGGAGGCCATGGCGACGGCGGCGCCAGCCAGAAGCTTTGCCGCGTTGCTGGAGGACGATGCGCTGATCGCCCTGAACAAGCCCGCCGGTGTGGCGGTGCACGGCGGCTCGGGAGTGAGTTTTGGCGTCATCGAACAACTGCGCATGGCCCGCCCGGGCGCGCCGTATCTGGAGCTGGTGCACCGCTTGGACCGCGAGACCAGCGGCATTTTGTTGGTCGCCAAAAAACGTAGCGCGCTGAAAAACCTGCAGGAGCAATTTCGCCAGCGACAAACTGACAAGACCTATCTGGCGATGGTGCGCGGCCAGTGGCCAGCGCGCCTGAAGGTGCTCGACCAGCCGCTGCACAAATACCTGTTGGACGGCCCGGGCGCGCAAGCCGGCGAGCGCCGGGTCAAGGTCGTCGCGCGCGGCGACACCGACGGCATGCCGGCGCTGACGCTGGTCAAGGTCAGGCAGGTGAGCACGGACTACTCACTGCTGGAGGTCACCATCAAGACCGGCCGCACGCACCAGATTCGCGTGCATCTGGCCAGCGCCGGCTTTCCGATTCTGGGCGACGACAAGTACGGTGACTTTGATTTGAACAAGTCGCTGGCGCGCGCGAGTGCCGGGCCGGCGCTCAAGCGGATGTTCTTGCACGCTTGGCGCCTGCAGTTCGATCACCCCGTCAGCGGCCAGCGCCTGCAATTGCTGGCAGACTTGCCGGTCGAACTCAATGACTTCGTCGCAGCGGTGTTCGCCGATCTACGACCGCAATGAAATGAACCTATGCCGCAACGCCGTTTTGACCTGATTGCCTTTGATTGGGATGGCACACTGTTTGATTCGACCGCCATCATTGCTCGCTGCATTCAGGCTGCGGTGCGTGACGTGGGCGGCAAGGAGCCGACCTATGAAGCCGCGTCGTATGTGATTGGCATGGGCTTGATGCAGGCGCTGGCACATGCTGCGCCCGACGTTCCCAAAGAGCTTTATCCGCGCCTGGGTGACCGTTATCGGCACCATTACTTTGCCATTCAGCACGAGATCAACCTGTTCGCCGGCGTGCTGCCTTTGCTGGCCGATTTGAAGGCGCGCGGCCACCTGCTGGCGGTGGCCACCGGCAAAAGCCGCCGCGGCCTGGATGAGGCTTTGCGCTCGTCGACCTTGGCCGGCGTTTTTGACGCGTCACGTACCGCCGACCAGACCGCCGGCAAGCCCGATCCGCTGATGTTGCACGAGTTGATGGCTGAACTGGACGTGCCGGTGCAGCGCACCCTGATGATCGGCGACACCACCCACGATCTGCAAATGGCCGTGAACGCCGGCTGCGCCCGTGTCGCGGTGAGCTACGGCGCGCACGACGTGGCCGACATGGTGGCTTTGCAGCCGTTGTTCGTCGCCCATGACGTCGGACAGCTGCACGGCTGGTTGCTGGCAAACGGGTGATGACTGACAGCGCGTTTGTCTCCGAAGCGCTGGTGCTGTGCCGCTCTGCGGACTTGCATGACAGCGGTGCGGCCGTGCCGTTCGAGGTGCGTTACCTGTCGCGCGCTTGCGCGGCATTTGCCGTGCGCTATGCTGGGCGCGTTTACGCCTACCTGAACCAGTGTTCGCACGTGCCGATGGAAATGGACTACCAGCCCAATCAGTTTTTTGACTCAAGCGGGCACTGGCTGATGTGTGCCACGCACGGGGCGATGTATTCGCCCAGCACCGGGCAGTGCCGCATGGGCCCGTGCCGCGGTGGCCTGCTGGCGATCGACACCAGTGAGGTCGATGGCGTGGTGCACTGGCATACTTCGCCACGCTTTCAAGCCGTGACTTGACCGCCGCATTGGCTTGCGGCGCATTTTGGATATTTTATGGAAAATTCAACTGTAGCCCAGACGGAACAAGCGCAAGTAGCTTCTAAAAATATAGCGCAAACGGAACCATCAGGCAAGAGCTGGGAACGCGAAACGCTGGAGAAGCTGGCCTTTGCTTCGTTGCGCGAGCAGACGCTGGCGCGGCGCTGGCGCATTTTTGTGCGCCTGTCCTGGCTGGTGCTCATCGTCGCGCTGGTCTGGTTGGCGCTGTACGAGGGCGGTGCCGGCAAGAACGTCAGTACGCCGCATACGGCGATGGTGGAAATACGTGGCGAGATCGCCGCCGGCTCCGAGGCCAGCGCCGAGCTGATTTTGTCGTCGGTGCGGGCCGCCTTTGACGACGCCGGCGCGCAGGCGGTGGTGCTGCTGATCAATTCGCCCGGCGGCAGTCCGGTGCAGGCCGGGATCATCAACGACGAGATTCGCCGTTTGCGCGCGCTGCACGGCAAGCCGGTCTACGCCGTCGTCGAAGAGTCCTGCGCGTCGGCGGCGTACTACATCGCCGTGGCGGCGGACAAAATCTACGTCGACAAAGCCAGCATCGTCGGTAGCATCGGCGTCTTGATGGACGGCTTTGGCTTTACCGGCCTGATGGACAAACTCGGCGTTGAGCGGCGCCTGATGACGGCCGGTGAGAACAAGGGTTTTCTTGATCCGTTCAGCCCGCAGACCGAGGCCCAGCGGGCGCACGCACAAACGCTGCTCAATGAAATTCACCGGCAGTTCATCGCCGCCGTCAAGACCGGCCGAGGCCAGCGCTTGAAGGAAGTGCCGGAGATGTTCAGCGGCCTGTTCTGGAGCGGCCAGCAAGCCGTCGAGCTGGGTCTGGCCGACCAGCTGGGCAGCATCGACTTCGTCGCCCGTGAAGTCGTCAAAGCCGAAGAAGTGGTCGATTACACCAACCGCGACAACGTCGCTGAACGCCTGGCCAAGCGCTTTGGCGCGGCCGCCGGCGCGCTGGTCGTGCAATCGCTGCGCAGCGCGCCGGCCTGGCGCTGAAGGCGCTGGCCGGCAGCTGGCGCTCTTGCTAGCGCCCGATGGCGAAGACGCAGGGCGTGGCGTTGTCCAGCGGGCACGGCAGCTGCCGGCAGTCTTTGGCACTGCGGCTGAGTACCTGGGCCTGCGCCAGCGTCAAACCGCTGGCGCAGGCCAGCCGGGTGTTGCCTTGCAGCGTCTGCGTCAACGCTTGCCACATCGCCTGATTGCGGTACGGCGTCTCGATGAACAACTGGCTTTGACCGCTGCGCAAGGCCAGTGCTTCCAGTTCCTTGATTCGCTGGCACCGTTGGCTGGCGTCTTGCGGCAGATAGCCGACAAACGCAAAATTCTGGCCGTTCAAGCCGCTGGCGGCCAGCGCCAGCAGCAGCGAGACCGGCCCGACCAACGGGACGACCGCGATGCCCAGATCGTGCGCCGCACGCACCACCGAGGAGCCCGGGTCAGCCACCGCCGGCATGCCGGCTTCGCTGATCAGCCCCAGGTCGCTGCCCTGCAGCGCCGCTTGCAGCAACGAACGGGCGTCAAAGGTCCCGTCATGGTCGCCTTTTTTGTGGACCTGGCGCGGCAGCTCGGTCAACGTCAGGCTCTGCAGGCTGTGCTGCAAGGGCACGACCGCGTCGACGCGCTTCAGGTAGGCGCGCGTCGACTTGGCGTTTTCGCAAACCCAATGTCCTAGCCGGGCGGTCACACGCAGCGTGCCCAAAGGTATGGCGTCGGCCAAATCAGCCGCCTCGGCGCAGCCAAAATCGAGCGGCGCCGGCACCAGGTACAGGGTGCCTGTGGCGTGATTGGCGGTCGCGGTCATGACTGCAAAACCGGCATGCCAGCGGCTTTCAGCAAGCGACAGGTGCGAATCAG
>JBBIGT010000127.1:0-6260 GCA_037447395.1 Comamonadaceae bacterium
CGCGCAGTTGCTCACCCTGCTGGCCAGCGACCCCGACCCGTTCAACCGCTGGGAAGCCGGACAACGTCTGGCGCTGCGCAATGCTATTGCTTCAATAGCTTCCAGCACAGATCATACGGGGGCTACCGGCCTCAATGATTCTTATGTTGCGGCCATGCGCACGGTGCTGCGTCACCCCACGCTGGACGCCGCATTCAAGGAACTGGTGCTGACGCTGCCGTCAGAAACGTACATCGCCGAACAGCTCGACGTGGTCGATCCGCAGCGCATTCACGCCGTGCGCGAGGCCATGCGCGCGCAGTTGGCGCGTGCGCTCGCCAGCGACTGGCAATGGGCGTTTGAAGCGCACAGCAACAACGGCGGCTACCGCCCCGACACGCACTCCAGCGGCCGGCGCGCACTGGCCGGGCTGGCGCTGGCGATGCTGTGCCTGAACGCCAAAACCAGCGGCGACACCGTCTGGCCAGGCAAGGCCTACCAGCGCTTCAAGGACGCCGACAACATGACCGACCGCTTTGCCGCTCTGGCCGCACTGGTGCACAGCGGCCACGCGCTGGCCAAACCGGCGCTGGAGCGCTTCCACGCGCTGTTCAAGTCGGAAGAATTGGTGCTCGACAAATGGTTTGCGCTGCAAGCCGGCTGCGTCGACCAGGGTGGCCAGGTGCTGCCTGCGGTGCGCCAGCTCATGAAACACCCGGACTTCAACCTCAAGAACCCCAACCGCGCGCGCAGCGTGATCTTCAGCTACTGCAGCGCCAACCCCGGTGCGTTCCACCGTGTCGACGCCGCGGGCTACGTGTTCTGGGCCGACCAGGTGCTGGCGCTGGACGCGATCAACCCGCAGGTTGCCGCCCGCCTGGCGCGTGCGCTGGACCGCTGGAAGAAGCTGGCCGATCCCTACCGCAACGCGGCGCAGGAAGCCCTGAAACGCGTCGCGGCCAAGGCCGACCTGAGCAACGACGTGCGCGAGGTCGTCAGCCGCGCGTTGGCTGATGAGTAGCAAACGCAATGCGCGCGCCCTTTCTTGTCCACCCCGCTAGCCACCATGACTAAAAAAATCTCCCTGACCCGCTATCTCGTCGAGCAACAGCGCCTGAAAGGTCACATCCCGTCGCAATTGCGCCTGTTGCTCGAGGTGGTGGCACGCGCCTGCAAACGCATCAGCCAGTCGGTCAACAAGGGGGCGCTGGGCGACGTGATGGGCAGCGCGGGCAGCGAGAACGTGCAAGGCGAGATGCAGAAGAAGCTCGACATCATCGCCAACGAGGTGCTGATCGAGGCCAACGAATGGGGCGGCCACCTCGCGGCCATGGCATCCGAGGAAATGGAAGGCATCTACGTGGTGCCCAACCGTTACCCGCAGGGCGAATATTTGCTGATGTTTGACCCGCTGGATGGCTCCAGCAACATCGACGTCAACGTCAGCATCGGCACCATTTTCAGCGTGCTGCACAAGCCCGAAGGCACCGGCGTGTCGGAGCACGACTTTCTGCAGCCCGGCACCCGCCAGGTGGCCGCCGGCTACTGCGTCTACGGCCCGCAAACCACGCTGGTGTTGACCGTGGGCGACGGCGTCACCGTGTTCACGCTGGACCGCGAGCAAGGCTCGTTCGTCCTGACCGAAGAAAACCTGCGCGTGCCCGACGACACGCGCGAATTTGCCATCAACATGAGCAACCAGCGCCATTGGGCCGCGCCGGTGCAGCGCTACATCGCCGAATGCCTGCAAGGCAAGGACGGCGCGCGCGGCAAGGATTTCAACATGCGCTGGGTCGGCTCGATGGTCGCCGACGTGCACCGCATCCTGACGCGCGGCGGCGTCTTCATGTACCCCTGGGACAAACGCGAACCCGACAAGCCCGGCAAGCTGCGCCTGATGTACGAGGCCAACCCGATGAGCTGGCTGATCGAGCAAGCCGGCGGCATGGCCAGCGACGGCCACCAACGCATCATGGACATCACGCCAGCCCAACTGCACCAACGCGTGGCGGTGTTCATGGGCTCCAGGAACGAAGTCGAGCGCGTGACCCGCTACCACGACCAGGAACGCAACGAACAGAGCGACAAAAGGGGCTGAACCGCCCGCTATAATTCGCGCCTTTCCAAGCCGGTGTAGCTCAGTCGGTAGAGCAGCTCATTCGTAATGAGAAGGTCGGGTGTTCGATTCATCTCTCCGGCACCATTCTTCAAAGCCCCGATTCGCCCGAATCGGGGCTTTTCCGTTGTGTCGCTATGATGTTGCCGCACCTTCACCAGGAACAGCGACATGCGCAAGCCAGACGCCTCCCGCCGAACCCCACCGCACACTGAGCCGGCCTCGCCAGAGGACGGCAGCCTGTCGGTCAAGCTCTCGCGACAGGCCAACCGCTGGCTGAAAGACGGCGCGTTGGCCGACGCGGACGCCGCTTTCAAAGAAGTTCTGGAACTTGAGCCGGGCAACAGCTATGCCTTGGTCGGCCTGGCGCAAATTGCCAAGCGGCGCGGCGACCTGCCCAAGGCCATCAATTTTTATCAAATTTGCCTGCAACTGACACCGTACAACAGTGTCGCCATGCTCGGCCTGGCCGACGCCTACCGTTCGGGCGACCAGTGGTCCAAAGCGTTGGCGCTGTGGGAAAAGCATCTGGAGCTGCACAGCAGCGATGCCGCCGTCTGGACCTATGTTGCCGACGCCCAGCGCCGAGCCCAGCATTGGGACAAGGCGCAAAAAGCCTACGCCACGGCGCTGCAGCACGACCCGAAAAACGCCTTTGCCTTGGTTGGACTGGGCTACCTGCACTATGACCAAAAAGATTTCGTGCGGGCACTTTCCTGCTGGTCGCAGGCGCACGCCGTCAACGCCAGCAAAACCGACCTGCGGCTGCTGACCAACCTTGGCAATTGCCACCGCAAGCTCAAATCGTTTGACCTGGGCGTGCCGTTTTTTCAACAAGCGCTTGATTTGCAGCCAGACAATTTTTTTGCCCTGTTTGGCCTGGCCGACTGTTACCGCGGGCTGCGCCAACCCGAGCAATCGCTGACCTACTGGGAACGCATTCTGGCCAACGATCCGCACAACCGCATCGTGCTGACACGCGCCGGCGACGCGCTGCGACAAATGGGGCACATCGACGCTGCGCAGCAGCGCTATGAAGCGGCGCTAGAAGACGGTTATGACTGTTTTGCCGCGATGGGGCTGGCCACCGTGCTGAAGATCAAGGGCCGTTATCAGGAGGCGCTGGCCCAGCTGCAGACCATCCTCGACATAGACCCCGGCAATGCCCGCGTGCAGCAGATCGTCGGCGACTGCCAGCAGCGGCTGCAACACCCGCCAAGCCGGTCGTAAGCGGTCGATCCATTATTTGCATTTGATTCAGCCAGCGTTCAGGCGCCGGGCAGCACACTGCGGGCCATTCCAACCCGTACAGGAGCTTGCCATGAAACGAATTGCCTTAGCCAGTCTGTTGTCCACCACGCTGCTCGGCGCCTACGCGCAGAGCTACACCGACAACGCCCGCGTGCGCAGCGCCGAGCCGGTTTATGAAAGTGTCAGCGTGCCGCGCGAGGAATGCAGCAGCCGCTGGGTGCAGGAGCCGGTTCGCCGCAGCGGCTATGACCGGCGCGAACGCAACTACGCCCCGGCCATCATCGGCGGCTTGGCCGGCGGTGTCATCGGCCATCAGTTTGGCGGTGGCGCCGGCAAGGACGCGGCCACGGCGCTGGGCGTCGTGCTCGGTGCCATGGCCGGCGACCAACACGCTGACGCCCACGCCGCTGCCCGCGATGATGGCTACGACGACGGCGTACGCCAGCGCGAAGTGCGCAGCTGCCGCACCGTCTACGACAACCAGTCGCGGCTGACCGGTTACCGCGTCACCTACGAATACCACGGCCAGCACTACACCACCATGACGCACAGCGACCCAGGGCGCGAGCTGCCGGTGCGCGTGTCGGTGGCGCCGATTGAACAATAATCGCGCTCTACCGTTGAACTGACCGAAAGGTTCCGTGTCCGCCATGAAGTTGTCGCTGCCCTGGATTCTTGCGCTGTTGCTGGCCATGTCGGCGCCGGCGTGGGCTGACGTCTCTCGCAACGACGCCGCCGCTATCGCTCAGAAAATGACCGACGGTCGCGTGCTGGCGGTCGAGCAAGCGCAGCGCGACGGCCGGCGCGTCTGGCGCGTCAAAGTGTTGACGCCGCAGGGCGAGGTGCGCGTCGTGCTGATCGACGTCGCCAGCGGGCGGGCGTTGTAGGTCGTCATGCGGCTGCTGCTGGTCGAAGACGACGCCGTCCTGCGCATTGGCCTGATGCGCCAGCTCGAGGCCGAGGGCTACCGCGTCGACGGCGCCGCCGACGGCCAGGACGGCCTGTTTCAGGCGCGCGAATACCCGCTGGACCTAGCCATCGTCGACCTGGGGTTGCCCAAGCTCAGTGGGCTGGAGGTGGTCAAGTCGCTGCGCAGCGACGGCAAGACCTTGCCGATCCTGATTCTGACGGCGCGCGGCAGTTGGCAGGACAAGGTGACGGGTCTGGAGGCCGGCGCCGACGACTACCTGGTCAAGCCGTTCGAGTTCCCCGAACTGGCCGCACGCATCAAGGCTTTGCTGCGCCGGGCGCTGCAGGCCGCGTCGCACGTCATCAACTTTGGGCCGTTGCAAATCGACTTTTCGGCGCAACGCGTGACGCTGCACGCGCAGACGCTGGAGCTCACCACCTTTGAGTACCGCCTGCTGGAATTGCTGGTGCGCCAGCGCAGCCGCGTCGTCAGCAAGCAAGAGCTGTCGGACTACCTGTACCCGCACGACGAAGACCGCGACAGCAACGTGCTGGAGGTGCTGATCGGCCGCCTGCGCCGCAAGATCGACCCGCAGGGCAGCCTCGCGCCGATTGAGACCGTGCGCGGTCGCGGCTATCGTTTTATCATGCAATGAAGGCTAACGGGTCGATCCGAGCGCGCCTGATCTGGGCGGCCACGGCGGTGCTGCTGGTCTTCCTGGCTGCCGCCGGCTGGGCCGTCTGGCAAGCCCATACCGACAGCGTGCTGACGCAACGTTACGCGCGTTTGCAGAGCACGGTGTACCTGTTGATGGCCGCCACCGAGCTCGACGCCGACGGCCAGATCGTCATGCCGGCCACTTTGGCAGAGCCGCGTCTGCAACTGGCGCGCTCCGGGCTGTACGCCAGCATCGCGCGCGGTGACGGCCGCTCACGCTGGCAGTCGGCGTCGGCGCTGGGTCAACACCTGGCCGCAAGCACGCCGCCCGGCTTGGGGCAATGGCACTTTGACATCGTGCAAAGCCCGGTCGCCAACGCCTCCCTGGCGGCGTCGAGTTCGGCTTTTTTGATGGCCGCCTACACGGCTACCTGGTCGGTCGGTACGCAACAGGCGCCACTGCAATTCACCGTCATCGAGGACAAGGCTGATTTCGACCTGGCCCTGCGCGCGTTTGCCCGCACGCTGTGGAGCTGGCTGGCGGCGACCGCCGGCTTGCTGTTGCTGTCGCAAGCGCTGCTGCTGCGCTGGGCACTCAAGCCGCTGGGCCAATTGGCCGGCGACGTCGAACGCATTGAACAGGGTCAGCAGACCAGCCTGTCGGGCCGCTACCCCAGCGAGCTGATCGGCCTGACGCGCAATCTGAATCTGCTGATCGAACAAGAACGCACCCGGCAAGCGCGCTACCGCCAGGCGCTGGACGATCTGGCGCACAGCTTGAAGACACCGCTGGCAGCGCTGCGCGCCACGCTGGACGAACCGGCTGAACTGCCAGCACGCGTCGCCGAGCAAGTGCGCCGCATGGACGACATCGTGGTCCATCAACTGGGCCGCGCCGGCGTGCAGGGCCGCGTGCTGTTCGCGCCGCCATTGCCGCTGGCGCCCATTGTCCAACGCCTGCGCGACACCTTGCTCAAGGTTTACGCTGACAAACAATTGGCCTGGTCAGTGACCTGTGCCGACTCGCTGGTCTGGCGCCTGTCCGAGGGCGACGCCTTTGAGATGATCGGCAACCTGATGGACAACGCCGCCAAGTGGGCCAAGCGTCAAGCCACGGTGGCGTTGTGGCTGGACAAGCAGCAGCGGCTGTACCTGCGCGTGGCCGACGACGGACCCGGTTTTGCCGACCCGCAAGTCGTCGGGCAGCGGCGCGTGCGTCTGGACGAGCAAACGCCCGGCCACGGCATTGGCCTGGCCGTGGTGATCGACCTGGTACACAGCCACGGCGGCGTGCTGCAGGTGGCGCGCTCCAATCTGGGCGGCGCTCAGGTCGACGTCGTTCTGCCC
>JBBIGT010000128.1:0-6175 GCA_037447395.1 Comamonadaceae bacterium
CGTCACTCGGATAGACCGGTGGCTTCAGCCCGGGCAAATCTGGGTTGACGGCGTCTGGCGCGGCCGCAGTGGCCAGCCCGTAATTGACCGGCGGCACTTGCTCAGCGCTGGGTGGTGGCACGGTCGCGCAGGCGGCCAGCAGGCTCGCCAGCGACAACAGGAGAAGACGCAAAAGGTTCATCAAAACTGGTTCTTCCAGGTTCGCAGCGCGGCAAAAATCTCGGCGGGCGACTGCGCCGATGGATCAAAGCGCCGCGCTGCCGCGGCGACCCCCGGCTCTTGGGTTCTTAAAAAAGGGTTGATCTGTTTTTCGAGCTCGATGCTCGATGGCAGCGTGGGCACGCCTTGTTCACGCAGCGCGCGTGCCCGCGTCTGGTAACTGATCAAAAAAGGGTTGTCCGGTTCTACGGTTCGGGCAAATTGCAGACCGCTGAGTGTGTATTCGTGCGCGCAGCAGACTCGCGTCGCCGCCGGCAGCGCCGCCAGGCGCGACAACGACGTCAGCATTTGCTCTGCCGTGCCCTCAAACAGACGGCCACAACCGGCGCTGAACAGGGTATCACCACAAAACAGCAGCGGCGCCGCACCTTGCGGTTGGGCAAAAAAGGCGATGTGTCCGGCGGTATGGCCGGGCACGTCGATGACGTCAAAGCACAGGTCCAGCAACGTGACCTGGTCAGCGCCGGCCACCCGCGTCACCGGCTCCGGCAGACGTTCAAGCCGGGGGCCAAACACCGGCGCACCGGTGGCGTCGTGCAACTGGGCGACGCCACCGGTATGATCGCCGTGATGATGGGTAATGAGGATGCCTTGCAGTTCGACGCGCAGTTGTTCGAGCGCTTGCAGCACCACCGCACCGTCACCCGGATCGACCACCAGCGCACGCTGGCCGTCGTGCAGCATCCAGATGTAGTTGTCGTTGAAAGCGGGCAGTGGAATCAAGGTCATGACCGAAGAAATTATAGGGATGCACGATTGGCTGGCGACGCCGCCCGGGCAATACCTGCTGGCGTGGGAACAAGCGCAAATTGACGTCGCCGTGGCCGACCGCTTTGGTTTTCACGCCCTGCAGCTGGGCTTGCCGCAACTCGACGGCTTGCGCGCCAACCGCATGCCGCACCGCTGGCTGGCGGACCGGGCGTTGAGCAAGGACGCGACCGGGCGCTGGCCGGCGTTGTTGACCGATTTCGCGGCTTTGCCGTTCTCCGCCAACAGTCTGGATCTGGTGCTGTTGCCGCACACGCTGGAGCTCACCGGCGACCCGCACGGCACGTTGCGCGAGGTCGAGCGCGTGCTGATGCCCGAGGGCCGCGTCGTCATCTGTGGTCTGAACCCGGTGAGTCTGTGGGGCTTTCGTCAGCGCCGCGCCCACTGGAGCCGCTGGCTGGGTCGCGGTCGACTTTTTTTGCCCGAGGCCGGTGAGTTCATCGCCTATTCGCGACTGCGCGACTGGTTGCGCTTGCTCGGCCTGGAGATCGAGGACGGACGCTTTGGCTGCTACCGGCCGGCGCTGTCGAGCCAGACCTGGCTGGATCGTTTTGCCTGGGTCGACAAAGTCGGTGCACGGTCATGGCCGATTCTCGGTTCGGCTTACTTGCTGGTTGCCGTCAAGCGCGTGCCCAGCATGACTCTGCTGAACCCCGGTTGGAAGCCCGTCAGGCGTTTGTCAAATGCTCCTGTATCAGTAGCTAGTAGCGCAGGTAGCACAAGGGCTGGAAGCCAAAAAATCATAAAAATTGAAGGACGGTGCGAGGTATGAATGCGATTGAAATTTTTACCGACGGCGCGTGCAAGGGCAACCCGGGTCCTGGCGGCTGGGGGGCGTTGCTCAGGTCGGCGCAGGCGCAAAAAGAGTTGTTCGGTGGCGCGCGCGAAACCACCAACAACCGCATGGAAATGACCGCCGTCATCGAAGCCTTGCGCGCCTTGAAGCGCCCCTGCAAGGTTGTGCTGCACGTCGACAGCCAGTACGTGCTCAAGGGCATGACCGAGTGGTTGCCCGGCTGGAAGGCGCGCAACTGGAAAACCGCCAGCAAAGCACCGGTGAAAAACGTCGACCTGTGGCAACAGCTGGACGATTTGGTAAACAATGCCGGTCACCAGATCGACTGGCGTTGGGTGCGCGGACACAATGGCAACGCCGGCAACGAGCGCGCCGACGAGCTGGCCAACCAAGGGGCGGCCAAGGCGTTGCAAAGCCCCTGAACAATCAGAAAGAACGCATGGCGAGCAAATCGATTTACCCGGTTGTGGCGGCGCTTGGCATCGCGGCAGCGTCTTGGCTGACTTGGAAGACGCAGGTAACGACGCCAGCCGGCACGTCGGTGCTGTCCGCGCAGTCCGGTGCTGGTGCTGACAAGACAAAGGGTGCCGCGCTGCGGGCGATGGGTGTCGAAGTCGTCACAGTTCAGCCGCAGATGTTGCGCTACGACGTCCAGGCGGTCGGCAGTCTGCGCGCCGGGCAAAGTGTCATGTTGCGCCCAGAAGTTGTCGGCCGTGTCGCGGCGATGCACTTCAAGGACGGCGCGACGGTGCGCCGCGGCCAGCTGCTGGTGCAGTTGGACGACACGCTGGCGCGCGCCGATGTGCAGCAAGCGCAGGCGCAACTGAGCGTCGCGCAAAGCAGCTTCAAACGCACGCAGGAGCTGGTGGCGGCGCAGTTCATGGCGCAGCAAACGCTCGATGCCGCCAGCGCCAACGTGCAGGTGGCGCAAGCGCAATTGGCCTTGGCGCAGGCGCGGCTGGCGCGGATGGGCATGCGCGCACCGTTTGACGCGGTGGCCGGCATTCGCCTGGTCAACGTCGGCGACTACGTGAAGGACGGCGCCGATCTGGTCGCCTTGGAAGACACCCGACAGATGGTTGTCGACTTTCGTCTGCCGGAGCGCTATGCCGAACAATTGAAGATCGGCCAGCGCGTCGAAGTGACATTGGATGCGCAGCCGGGCCAGTTGATCAAGACGCAAGTCAGCGCCATCGAGCCGGTGCTGGACGTCAACGCCCGCTCGCTGGCGTTGCGTGCGACGCTGCCGCGGCCGAAGGCGATTGACGCTGGCTGGCGCTCGGGCATGTTCGCCCGCGTCAGCGTGCTGTTGTCGAGCAAAGAGGCGGCGCTGCTGGTGCCCGAAGAAGCGGTTGTGCCGCAAGGCGGCAAGCAGACGGTCATCAAGGTGTTGGCCGCCGGTCAACAGACGCCAGCTGCCGGCCCGTTGCCACCCGACACGCAGGGGGTCTCGCGTCGGCAAGAGGTCAAGCTCGGCGTGCGCCGCGCCGGTAAAGTCGAGGTGACAGCCGGGTTGTTGCCCGGTGACACGGTCGTCGTGGCCGGTCAACAGCGGCTGCAGAAGGATGGGTCGCCGCTGCGCATCATCGAGCCAGGCAAGCCGGCTGACCCAGCCGCTGCGCCGACGAAACTGAAAACGTCAGCCGGCCAGTAAGCGGCCAGGCGAATACCATGCAACTGGCTGAAACCTCGATCCGCCGCCCGGTCCTGGCGACCGTTTTGTCGTTGCTGATCGTGCTGATTGGCGCGGTGTCGTTCAACCGCCTGTCGGTGCGCGAATACCCGAAGATCGATGAACCGGTGGTGTCGGTCACCACGACGTTTGCCGGCGCCTCTGGCGAGGTGATGGAGACACAGGTCAGCAAAGTGCTCGAGGATTCACTCTCTGGCATCGAAGGAGTCGACGTCATTACCTCGAGCAGCCGCCAGGAGCGCAGTCAGATTACCGTGCGCTTTGTGCTCAGCCGCGACGCCGACGCCGCCGCCGCCGATGTGCGCGACAAGGTCACGCGCGTGCGCCGGCGCTTGCCGCAAGGCATCGACGAGCCGGTCATCGCCAAGGTGGAGGCCGAGTCGTTTCCGGTGGTCTTTCTGGCGCTGAGTTCGGACACGCACAGCGCCCTGCAACTCTCGGAAATGGCCAACACGCTGGTCAAACCGGTGCTGCAAACGGCGCCGGGCGCCGCCGAGGTCAACATCTACGGCGAGCGCAAGTTCGCCATGCGCATCTGGGTCGACGCCGACCGGCTGGCCGCCTACAAACTGACCGTACAAGACCTGGAAGACGCCTTGCGCCGGTCTAACCTCGAGGTGCCCGCCGGCCGCATCGAGAGCACGCTGCGTGAGTTCGACGTGACCAGCGCTACCGACTTGCAGCGGCCGACCGAGTTCGCCAACGTCGTCATCCGCTGGAGCAACGGCCAGGCGATCCGCATCGGCGACGTGGCACAAGTACGCGAGGCGCCGGTCGATGAGCGGTCGTTCGTGCGCCTGAATGGGCGCGACGCCGTCGGGGTCGGCGTGGTCAAGCAAAGCACGGCCAATCCGCTGGAGCTTTCCAAGGGGGTCGTTGGCTTGCTGGATAAGTTGCGGCGAGACTTGCCACCGGGCGTGCAGATCGAAGTGGCCAACGACAACTCGGTGTTCATCGACCAGTCGATCAAGGCGGTGTTCACCACCATTGCCGAAGCGGTGGTGTTAGTGGCGCTGGTCATATTTGTCTTCTTGCGCACGCTGCGCGCGTCGCTCATTCCGCTGGTGACGATTCCGGTGGCGCTGATCGGCACCTTTGCCATGATGGCGCTGGCTGGCTTTAGCGTCAACACATTGACGCTGCTGGCGCTGGTGCTGGCCATCGGCCTGGTGGTTGACGACGCCATCGTCATGTTGGAGAACATTTATCGCCACATCGAGGTCGGCCTGCCGCCGTTTCAGGCGGCCATCCAGGGCGCGCGCGAGGTTGGTTTTGCCATTGTGGCGATGACCCTGACGCTGGTTGCGGTGTACGCGCCACTGGCGTTTTCACCCGGTCGCACCGGCCGGCTGTTTACCGAATTCGCCTTGGCGCTGGCCGGCGCGGTGGTCATTTCTGGCATCGTCGCGCTGACGTTGTCGCCGATGATGAGTTCGCTGCTGCTGCGCCATAACCCGCGACCTACCTGGTTTGACGCCCACATGGAGGCCGTGCTGCAGTGGGTCACCCGCAGCTACAGCCGTCTGTTGGCCTGGGCGCTGCGCCGGCGCTGGCTGGTGCTGTTGGTGATGGTCGCCAGCGCGCTGGTCAGTTGGTGGGTGTTGGCCGACATCAAGCGTGAACTCTCGCCGCTGGAAGATCGCGGCGTGGTGTTGGCGCGCATCAATGCACCCGACGGTGCGACCTTGGCCTACACCGACCGCTACGCCCGGCAGATCGAGCGCATCGCCGCCGATTACCCCGAGTTCGACCGTATTTTTGCCACCATCGGCAACCCGACGGTGTCGCAAGGCAACGTCTTCTTCCGCGCCAAACCCTGGCAAGAGCGGCAACGCACGACGCTGCAAATGGCCCGCACGATGGCGCCACGCGTGACCAGTCTGGCCGGCGTCAGCGCCACACCGATCACGCCGCCGTCGCTCGGGCAGGGGTTTCGCAGTCAACCCATAGAGTTTGTCATCATCACGTCGCAGAGCTACCAGAACCTGGCGCAGACCGTGCGGGCGTTTCAAGACGAGATAGGCAAAAATCCGGGCTTCGTCCAGGTCGATACCGATCTGCGCCTGAACAAGCCGGAGTTCAAAATTGCGGTCGACCGCGAACGTGCCGCCGACATGGGTGTCGCCGTCGACGTCATCGCCCGCGCCATCGAGACCTTGCTCGGTGGGCGCAACGTCACGCGCTACAAGCGCGGCGGCGAGCAGTACGACGTGATCGTGCAGACGGCCCCGTCGGGTCGCGACACGCCCGACGACATTGAGAAAATCTTTGTGCGCGGCAAAGGTGCCGACCTGATCCCGTTGTCGGCACTGGTCAGCATCAGTGAAGTGGTAGCCCCGCGCGAGTTGATTCACTTTGGCCAGCGGCGGGCAGCGACGATCACCGCCAATTTGAGCACCACGTACTCGGTCGGTGAAGCGCTGAACTTCATGGACGCGACGGCACAAAAAGTGCTCACGCCAGGCTACGCCACCGACGTCAATGGCATCAGCCGCGAGTTCAAGAAGTCGTCGGACTCGCTGCTGTTGGTTTTTGCGTTGGCCTTGCTCTTCATTTTTCTGGTGTTGTCGGCGCAGTTTGAAAGCTTTGTCGACCCGTTGATCATTTTGCTCAGCGTGCCTTTGTCGATGGCCGGTGCGTTGCTGGCGCTCAAGTGGTCCGGCGGCACCCTCAATGTGTTCAGCCAGATCGGGCTGATC
>JBBIGT010000129.1:0-6129 GCA_037447395.1 Comamonadaceae bacterium
AAAAACTCAAGCTCAACGACGCCTCACTGCACTACGAACCCGAGGTCTCGCAGGCGCTGGGCTTTGGCTTTCGCTGTGGTTTTCTTGGGCTTTTGCACATGGAAATCGTGCAGGAGCGTCTGGAGCGCGAGTTCGACCAGGACTTGATCACCACGGCGCCGAGTGTCGTCTACCAGGTGGTGCAGGCCGACGGCGAAATCAAAATGATCGAGAACCCGTCGAAGATGCCCGACCAAGGCCGGCTCGACGAGATCCGCGAGCCGATCGTCACCGTCCATCTTTACATGCCGCAAGAATACGTTGGTCCGGTCATGACGCTGTGTAACCAAAAGCGCGGCGTGCAGATGAACATGGCCTACAAAGGCCGCCAGGTGGTGCTGACCTACGACTTGCCGCTGGGTGAGATCGTGATGGATTTCTTTGACAAGCTCAAGAGCGTCTCGCGCGGTTACGCGTCGATGGAGTACGAGTTCAAGGAATATCGCCCGGCTGATGTTGTCAAGGTCGATATTTTGCTCAACGGTGACAAGGTCGACGCCTTGTCGATCATCGTGCACCGCTCGCAGTCGCAATACCGCGGACGCCAGGTGGTGGCGAAAATGCGCGAGGTGATCTCGCGCCAGATGTACGACGTGGCGATCCAGGCCGCCATCGGTGCCAACATCATCGCGCGCGAGACCATCAAGGCGCTGCGCAAGAACGTCATTGCCAAGTGTTATGGCGGTGACATCACCCGCAAGCGCAAATTACTAGAGAAACAAAAGGAAGGCAAGAAACGCATGAAACAGATTGGCTCGGTCGAGGTGCCGCAAGAGGCGTTCCTGGCCATTTTGAAGGTGGACGCGTGATGCAGGTTTTGACTTCTTTTGTGTTGGGTGCGTTCGTCGCCTACGTGGGTGCCTGGTATTTCGGCATGGTCGAAGGCAACTTTGCGCTGTTGCTGTTTCTGGCCAGTGTGGTCACGGGTTTGTATTGGTTGGCCGAGCGCTTTTACTTTTTGCCGCAACGCCAAAAGGCCGCCGCCGAGCTGGAGGCGCAAACCATGCGCCGCAACGAGGAACTGGCCAAGCTGGGCGTGGCCAAGGTCGACCTTGACCTGGCCCAGGCCAAAGGGAAACTGCTGGCACAGCCCTGGTGGCTCGATTGGACCGCGGGTTTGTTTCCGGTGATCATTGCCGTCTTTGTTTTGCGTTCCTTTTTGTTCGAACCGTTCAAGATTCCCTCGGGCTCGATGATCCCGACCTTGCTGGTGGGCGACCTGATTCTGGTCAACAAGTACCACTACGGCTTGCGTTTGCCGGTGCTCAACACCAAGATCACCGAAGGTACGCCACCGCAGCGGGGGGACGTGATGGTTTTTCGCTACCCTCCCAAGCCCAGTCTGGACTACATCAAGCGCGTCGTCGGCGTGCCGGGTGACGAAGTGGCTTACCTGAACAAGCGCTTGACGATCAACGGCCAGCCACTGCCGAGCAGCGCTGCGCCAGATTTTCTCGACGAAGATTTGATGCGCTACTTCAAGCAGTTTGAAGAAGACATGGGCCGCGTCAAGCACCGTATCCTCAATGACGACGCCCGGCCGGCCTTCATCCCCGGCGCCGACGAGTTCCCGTTTCGCGACAACTGCCGCTACAGTGTCGAAGGCGTCGTCTGCAAGGTGCCTGCCGGCCACTATTTCATGATGGGCGACAACCGCGACAATTCGTTGGACTCGCGCTACTGGGGTTTTGTGCCCGACAAAAACATCGTCGGCAAAGCCTTTTTTGTCTGGATGAATTTTGGTAACCTCAAGCGCATTGGCTCGTTCAACTGATCAGGAGTACCGCTTTATGAAACCCACGCCCCCAGCAACGCAGCGCGGTATGTCGCTCTTTAGCATGCTGTTTGTTGGCATCGTGCTGGCCGTCACCGGCGTCGTGGTGGCGCAGGTGGTGCCGACCGCCATCGAATACCAGGCGGTCAGGAAAGCCGCGCGCAAGTCGACCGAGGGCAACACCGTCGCCGAGGTGCGGACCATTTTTGACAAGGCTGCCAGCATCGACAACATCACGTCCATTTCTGGCAAAGACATCGAAGTGACCAAAGAAAACGACAAGGTTGTCGTCAGTTTTTCGTACCAGCGTGAGATTCATCTCACCGGGCCGGCCTACCTGACGCTGAAGTATTCTGGTGATACCCGTTGAGATGACCGTGCAGGAGCGCGTTTGAAGGACCAGCTGGCGGCGTTGCAACAACGTCTGCATTACCCATTCGCCGACACGGCGCTGCTGTTGCTGGCGGTCACGCACCGCAGCTTTTCTGCCGACCACAACGAACGCCTGGAGTTTCTCGGCGATTCCGTCCTTGGCTTGTGTGTTGCCGACCTGTTGTACCAGCGCCTGAAGAACCGGCCTGAGGGTGATCTCTCGCGGGTGCGCGCCAGCCTGGTACGCCAGGAGGCGCTGCACCCGTTGGCCGTCGAGCTCGGGCTGCCCGATGTGATCCGGCTCGGTGAAGGCGAGCTGCGCTCGGGCGGTCAGAAGCGCCCGTCAATCCTCGCCGATGCGCTGGAGGCGGTCATTGGCGCGGTTTACCTCGACGGCGGCTTTGCCGCGGCCCAGCAACTGGTGACGCGGCTCTACCAGAACGTCGTCATCAACCCCGAGATGGCGGCGATCGGCAAAGACCCCAAGACGGCGCTGCAAGAGTGGTTGCAGGCGCGGCGTCTGAAATTGCCCGTCTACACGGTGGTTGGCACGCAGGGCGCGGCGCACAAGCAAACCTTTGACGTCGAGTGCGAAGTTGCCGAACTGCATCTGACCGAGCGCGGCATCGGCGGCTCGCGCCGCTCCGGCGAGCAAGCCGCCGCCACCGCCATGCTGCAAACCCTCCAGACCAAGGCGACCGCATGAGTGCTATAAATAACGAAGCACAAAGCGCAGATAAATCAACGGCGCAGGCCCAGCGGTGCGGTTTGATTGCGATCGTTGGAAAACCCAACGTCGGCAAGTCGACCTTGCTCAACGCGCTGGTCGGACAAAAAATCAGCATCACCTCGCGCAAGGCGCAAACGACGCGCCACCGCATCACCGGCATGCGCAGTGTTGGGCCGACGCAGTTTGTTTTTGTCGACACGCCTGGTTTTCAGACACTGCATGGCAACGCGCTGAACAAATCGCTCAACAAGACGGTGGTCGGTGCGGTGGCCGACGTCGACCTGATTTTGTTCGTCGTCGAAGCCGGCAGCTTCACGCCGGCCGATGCACGGGTCTTGCAACTATTGGACAACGGCATTGCCACGCTGCTGGTGGCCAACAAGCTCGACCATGTGCAGCGTCGCAGCGACCTGGCGCCGTGGCTGAAAGACATGCAGACGCGCCACGCCTTTGCCGAGTTTGTGCCGATGTCGGCGAAGAACACCAAAGACGTTGCGCGCCTGCTCGAGCTGTGCGCCAAATACCTGCCGCAACAGCCGTGGTGGTACGCCGCCGACGAGCTGACCGACCGCAGCGAGCGATTCATGGCGGCCGAAATGGTTCGTGAAAAGCTGTTTCGCCTGACCGGCGACGAATTGCCCTACACGTCGACCGTGGTCGTCGACAAGTTTGACGAAGAAGCGCCGCAAAAAAAGGGGCACAAGCGCCTGCTGCGCATCGCCGCCACCATCGTCGTCGAGCGCGAAGGGCACAAGGCCATGGTCATTGGCGACAAGGGCGAACGCATCAAGCGCATCGGCACCGAAACCCGGGTGGAACTGGAGCAGTTGCTGGACGCCAAGGTGTTCATTGAGCTGTGGGTCAAGGTGCGTTCGGGCTGGGCCGACGACGAGGCGCGGGTGCGCTCGTTTGGCTACGAGTAAAACGCCGCCTCGGGCGTCTTGCATTTGTAACGAACCCTTACAAAATGCGGCGTCGCCGTGGCGCCTGCGGCTCCTACACTTGCGGGCACTCCAGCGCCGGGGCGTGAAAGGTTAGGGGGAGCCCGCGTTGCAGTCATTTTGTTGCCGTTCAAATCACCCGATTGCCGCACCCTCCATGACCAATTTGCCGCTTGCCGAGCTGTTCCAGAACCATTTTGAAATCGTTCCAGCCGATCAGGCGCCGATGCTTGACAAGGTCTATCGCCTGCGCCACCAGGTGTATTGCGAAGAGCTCGGTTTCGAGCAGCGCCGCCTCGACCAACTCGAACGCGACGAGTTCGACCGACACGCCATTCACTGTTTGATGCGCCACCGGGCCAGCCAGACCTACGTCGGTTGTGTGCGCCTGGTGCTGACCGACCCGGGCGCGCCGGCGCAAGGTTTTCCTTTTGAAAAAGTCTGCGGGCGCTCGCTCGACTGGACTTTTGACGGCGCCAGCGGTACCGGGCGCACGTGTTTTGGCGAGATTTCGCGCCTGGCCATTGCCGGCGATTTTCGCCGCCATCGGCACGGCGAATGCCCGGCCGACGCGCGCCACATGCAAACTGAGCGCGATGCTGAAGCGGCGCGCAAGCTCTTTCCGTCGGTGGCGCTGGGGCTGTATCTGGCGATCACGGCGATGGGTCTGAACAAAGGTCTGGACGGCGTGTTTGCCATGATGGAGCCGCGGCTGGCGCGGCAGTTGCGCCGTTTTGGCATCTGCTTTGAGCAGGTTGGCCAAACCGTTGAGCATCGGGGCATTCGCGCGCCGTACTTCATCAGCCGCAGCGGTTTGCTGGACAACCTGAAGGTCGATTGCCGCGCCTTGCTGGGCAAGATTCAGAGCCGTCTGAGCCTGCCCAGCCTGCAACTGGCCTGACGTTCGACGCCGGTGCAGTCGGTCGACCCCGACCGTGCGGCGCTCTGGTGCAAAGGTCTCCGCGTCACCGTCCCGACGCGCACGACAAATGTCGGAAAATCAGCGGCTGTTTTAGCCCTATGAGCACAAGCCACCCATGACCGAATCCAAGTCAACCCCGGCAACGCCGGCCGCCCCGGCCTTGCCCGACCGCCTGTCGACCGACCCGCGCAGCCCCTACCACGTTGCTGCCGTGCTGGAGCGCGACATTGGCATTCACTTCAACGGCAAGGAACTGACCAACGTCGAGGAATACTGCCTTAGCGAAGGCTGGATCAAGGTCAGCGCCGGCAAGGCGCGTGACCGCCGCGGTCAGCCCTTGATGATCAAACTCAAAGGCCGGGTCGAAGCGTTTTACAAGTAGCGAGCGCGGGCGATGGCCGTGCACCGCATCAGCGCCGAGCCGGCGTACGTGCTGCATCACTACGACTGGAGCGAGTCGAGCCTGATTCTGGAGGTGTTCACGCGCCACCATGGCCGTGTGGCGCTGGTGGCCAAGGGCGTCAAGCGCCCCAGTTCGAGCTTTCGGCCGACGCTGTTGCCGCTGCAGCCCCTGCACCTGGCCTTTGGCGGCGACGGCGAGATCAAGACGCTGAAAGCCGCCGAGTGGCAGGGCGGCCACGTCATGCCCACCGGCGAGGCGTTGATGTCGGGCTACTACCTCAATGAACTGTTGCTCAACTTGCTGGCCCGTGAAGACCCGCACCCGCGCCTGTTTGACGTCTACGATGCCGTCGTGCGGGTGATCTGCAGCGCGCACGGCGAGGTGCTCGAGTCGGCCTTGCGGGCGTTTGAGTTGTTGCTGCTGCGCGAGGTTGGCCTGCTGCCGCGGCTCGACGTGCAAACCCTGACGCTCTTGGTCTTGCACCCAGAAGAGCGCTACAGCCTGGTGCCTGAAGGGGGTCTGAGGCAGACAGTTATTGCCGATCGCGCTAGCTTGACTGGAGCGCAGTGGGCCGCGCTGCAACAAGTTCTGGGCGATCGAGAGGCATTCACCGAGGTGCTGCGCGCGTGCGCTGTAGCCGCGGTCGAACTCAAACCGCAACTGCGCACGCTGCTCAATTACCATTGCGGCGTGCGCGCGCTGCGCACCCGGCAGATCATGATCGATTTGCAGAACCTGTGACGTTGCCGACGCGCCCTGCCTGCCCGAACCGCACTGACCCTTTGGAGCCCTACCCGTGAGCCTGACGCAACCCAGCACCGCCCTGTCGGTCAACCTCAACAAGGTCGCCACCGTGCGCAATACGCGCCACCTGGGCATTCCCAGCCTGACGCGCGCGGCCACGCTGTGCTTGCAGGCGGGCGCGCACGGCATCACCGTGCATCCGCG
>JBBIGT010000130.1:0-6120 GCA_037447395.1 Comamonadaceae bacterium
AGCGGCTCACCGTGCTGCGCCATGGTCATGCTCAGCCGCCACGCGCGCACCACTATCGACGGCACCACCAGCACCAGCTTTGCCTGCGACCTGAAGAAATGGCTGCAAATCATGGAGGCTTACGAAGGCGGCGCGCACGCCTACCACACCACCATGCCGACCGACGCGCTGGCGCGCTTGCGTGAGGTGATGGCCGAAACCCGCGACTACGGGTTTGAGAAGGTCAAGGCCGAGCAGGTCGCGCTGGGATCAGCGGTGCGCGCGCTGTTTGAGAGTCGCGGTCTGCGCAGTGTCGCCGCCGACGGCTTCAAGGCGCCGGGCGTGGTGGTGAGCTACACCAGCGACCCAGACATTCAAAACAGCAAGAAGTTTCTGGCGCTGGGTCTGCAAACCGCCGCCGGCGTGCCGCTGCAATGTGACGAAGGCCCGGACTTCAAAAGCTTTCGCGTCGGCCTGTTCGGGCTGGAAAAACTACACAACGTCGAGCGCAGCGTGGCGCACTTGCGTGCGGCGCTCGACGCCATGGGTCTGCGTCAGGCCAGCTAAAGAATCCACGGGATCAAGCGCTTGCTGCGTGTGCAATAGTCGGCGTAAGCGCCGTGCACCTGCGCCACCCAGCGCTCTTCCAGCAGCGCCTTGACCCACAGCACCAGCGCCAGCGCCGCCCAGGCTGTCCAGCCCAGCACACTGGCAACGCTCACGGCCATCGCTGCGGCGAGCAACAAGACGGCGCTGTACATCGGGTGACGTATCCAGCGGTACGGTCCCGTGGTCACCAGCACGCCACCGGTTTTGGGCGTCGGGCGGATGTTGAAGTTACCCAGGCGGTTGTGCGCCAAGGTCCAGCCGCCCAGCAGCAGCGACAGCAACGCCAGCACGGCGCCGACGCCGCGCGCCTCGCCACGCAACAGCGCCGGCGCCGTCAGCACCACCAATAGCAGCAACAGAAAAAACTGCAGGAAGACCAGCAACGCGCCGAGCCGTTGGCGCTGGCTTTGTGGAATTTCGGACATCGATGAGTCACCAGTGACGAAGGGTGACCCGATTGTGCCGGCGCCATACGGTCAGCGTCGGTGCGGCGAGCGGCGGTCTTAAGCCGCCAGCCGTTTGGCGCGGCCAGCCAACTCGGCGGCAAAGCGCTGCTTGGCTTGCGGGTAGATCAGTGTTTCTTCCAGGGCGATGTGGTCGTTGCACAGGGCCAGAAAGACGTCCAACGCGTGCTCCAGCTCGGCCGAATCGACCCAGTCTTCGCCCTGCGCCAGCGCCCGCAACATCGGCGCCAGCTCGAGCCAGTTGAGCTCGATCCAGTTGTGGTCCTGCTGCAGGGTGCGCACGGCCTGCACCAAGTCGACGTCGCCACTGGCCAGCAGACCCGGAAACACTTTTTGCTCTTCCTCCGCGTGGTGCGCGCGCGCCGTCGACGAGAAAAACGCCTCGATCGCCCCGGCCTGCTGGCGCAGCGCCGCGTCGTTGTCACCAGCGCGCACCCAGCCGAGCACGGCGGTCAACTCGGTCAGGTGCTGCTGAATCTGCCGGTGACAGGCATCCAGTGCCTTGAAGCGGTTGGTTGACGTGGCGTTGTTCATCGAAGCCTCCTGCAAAGGTGTGGTTCATTGTCCAGAAGCGTCCACGCGCTGAATTGAGTTAAATCAAATTTCAAGGAAACTCTGCAAAAGTCCCCCGATGATTTGTTAAAGAAAACATGCGTGCCCCCTGCTGAATATGACCTGTTTGCTTTAAAATACATAGCATGAAACCAAGTATTCCTCAGGCCTCTCTCGGTTTTTCTTTGACTGTGCGCAAGACCCGCAAGGTGATCTTTCTCGATCAGATGGATCGCGTGGTTCCCTGGTCTGCTCTGGTTGAGCTGATTGCCCCGCACTACCCCGAGGGTCGCACCGGTCGGCCACCGTTTGCGCTGCAGACGATGCTGCGCATCCACTTCCTGCAGCAATGGTTCAACCTGTCGGACCCGGGCATGGAAGAAGCCTTCTTCGACACCCCTTTGTACCGCGAGTTTGTCGGCTTGCGTGACAACGAGCGTCTGCCTGATGAGAGCACTATCCTGCGCTTCAGGCATCGCCTGGAGAAGCACAAGCTGGCCGACAAAATACTCGCTGAGGTCAATGCCATCCTGACGGAGCGTGGTTTGATGCTCAAAGAAGGCAGTGCCGTGGATGCCACCCTGATTGCCGCACCGAGCTCCACCAAGAACAAGGACAAGACCCGCGACCCCGAGATGCACTCCAGCCAAAAGGGTAACCAATGGCACTTTGGAATGAAGGCCCATATCGGCGTGGATGCCGATTCTGGCCTGGTGCATACGGTGCGTTGCACCAGCGGCAACGACCATGACATCACCCAGGCCCACCGGTTGCTGCATGGACAAGAGAAAATAGTCTGGGCTGATGCCGGTTATCAAGGTGTTGAAAAGCGCCAGGGTGCTGACCCCAGCGTCACTTGGCATGTGGCCATGCGCCCTGGCAAGCGCAAAGCCCTCAAGCACGCAGGTCAGTTCGGTGAGTTGCTGGACAAGGCTGAAAAACTCAAGGCGGGCATTCGGGCCAAGGTGGAACATCCCTTTCGGGTCATCAAGCGCCAGTTCGGGTACATGAAGACTCGCTACAGGGGATTGACGAAGAACGCAGCGCAGATTGCCACGCTGTTTGCGTTGTCCAACCTTTGGATGGCGCGTCATGATTTGATGAGGGCTCGGGCATGAGTGCGCCCAAAAGGGGCCAGCAAGGCGACAACGTGGCTCGACAAGCCAATCAGGCCTCGCAAACCGGCAATCAAATCGCGTAGCCGCGACCATAAAACCAGAGTGACTACGATGATGACTGCGGTAACACATCGGCGTTTGAGTTTTTCAGACTGTCCTCAACGCTTTTCAAGCCGCGGTAAAAATCTGACGTAGATCAATGAATTTGCAGTTTTCAAAAAAGCCGCCGACACCAAGCCGCAGCCAGAGCGTAGGATGCACCCCTACCCGCGAAGGCGCCCTTTTTTGACCGTGCGCGGGCCGAGGAGACCACTTTGCAAGCTACCAACACCGCCAACCCGGCCTATTTTCATAAGGTCGTCGATTGCCAGTGGGCGTGCCCGGCGCACACCCCCGTTCCGGAATACATCCGTCTGATCGGGCAAGGTCGCTACAGCGACGCCTACATGATCAATTGGGTCAGCAACGTCTTTCCGGGCGTCCTCGGGCGCACCTGCGACCGTCCGTGCGAACCCGCCTGCCGACGTGGCCGCGTAGAAGAAAACAACGCCGGCAAGCCCGAACCCGTGGCCATTTGCCGCCTCAAGCGCGTCGCCGCCGACTTTAAAGACGACGTCTCTGCGCGCATGCCCAAGATTGCCCCGCCCAACGGCAAGCGCGTCGCCTGCGTCGGCGCCGGCCCGGCGTCGCTAACCGTGGCGCGCGACCTGGTGCCGTGCGGCTACGCCGTCACCGTATTTGAAGGCGAGCGCAAGGCCGGCGGCTTTGTGCGCACGCAAATCCCCAAGTTCCGCCTGCCCGAGTCGGTGCTGGACGAAGAAACCAACCAAATCCTCAACCTAGGGGTCGACTTCCAGTCAGGCAAACGCATCGACTCGATGGCCGCTCTGCTCAAGCAAGGCTTTGATGCGGTCTTTGTCGGCAGCGGCGCACCGCGCGGGCGTGACCTGCAAGTGCCTGGACGCAAAGAAGCCAAAGCGCACATCCACATCGGCATCGACTGGTTGATGTCGGTATCGTTCGGCCATATCACCAAGACCGCCGAGCGCGTCATTGTGCTGGGCGGTGGCAACACCGCCATGGACTGCTGCCGCAGCGCCCGGCGCATGGGCGGCAAAGACGTCAAGGTCATCGTGCGCAGTGGCTTCGAAGAGATGAAGGCCTCGCCGTGGGAGAAAGAAGACGCCGCGCATGAGGGCATTCCGATCCTCAACTACCACGTGCCCAAATCATTCGAGCATACCGACGGCAAACTCACCGGCATGACCTTCGAGATCGTGCGTGCCGAGTACGACGCCAAGGGCAAACGCAGCCTGGTACCGACCGGCGAACCCGACGTGCTGGTGCCGTGCGACGAGGTACTGATTGCCGTCGGCCAGGAAAACTCGTTCAACTGGATCGAGCGTGACATCGGTATCGAATTCGACAAGTGGGGTCTGCCGGTACTCAAGGAAGGCGCGTTCCAGTCGACACTGCCCAACGTGTTCTTTGGCGGTGACGCCGCCTACGGCCCGAAAAACATCATCACCGCCGTGGCGCATGGCCACGAGGCGGCGGTGTCGATCGATCGCTTGCTCAACGGCGAAGACGTCAGCCGCCGCCCGGCGCCCACGGTCAACTTGTTGTCGCAAAAAATGGGCATCCACGAGTGGAGTTACCGCAACGCGCCGACCAACGACGTGCGCTTCAAAGTACCATGGACAGCCGCCGAAAAAGCGCTGGCCAGCATCAAGGTCGAAGTCGAATTGGGGTTTGATGCCGCCACGGCGTTCAAGGAAGCCAGCCGTTGCCTGAACTGCGACGTGCAAACGGTGTTCAACCGCAACCTGTGTATCGAGTGCGACGGCTGTGTCGACATCTGCCCGATGGACTGCATCACGTTTACCCACGCCGGCGACGAGGCCGACCTGCGCGCCCGCCTGAAAGCGCCAGCGGTCAACACCAAACAAGACCTGTATGTCTCGGGCGAACTGAAAACCAGTCGCATCATGGTCAAGGACGAAGACGTGTGCCTGCACTGTGGCCTGTGCGCCGAGCGCTGCCCCACCGGCGCCTGGGACATGCAGAAATTCTTACTCAACACCACGCAGGCCGGGCCACGCTGTCGCGACGCGCACGCGGCAGCATGGACCCAAGTTGCACAAACGGAGGCTGCATGAAACGCATCGAAGCCATCAACGACTTTGTCATCAAGTTCGCCAACATCAACGGATCGGGCTCGGCCTCGGCCAACGAGTTGTTTTCACGCGCGGTGATGCGCATGGGTGTGCCGGTGAGCCCGCGCAACATCTTCCCGAGCAACATCCAGGGCATGCCGACCTGGTACGAAGCGCGGGTGTGCGAAAAAGGCTACCACGGCCGGCGTGGTGGCGTCGACATGATGGTCGCCATGAACCCGCAAACCTGGGCCGCAGACATCGCCGAGATCGAGCCGGGTGGCTACCTGTTTTACGACAGCACGCGGCCGATTCCGGCGGCCATGTTCCGTGCCGACGTGCACAACATGGGCGTGCCGCTGACCGAGATCACCAACAACGCCTACACCGACCCGCGCCAGCGTCAGCTGTTCAAGAACATCATTTATGTTGGCGCCCTGTCGATGCTGCTCGACGTCGACGCTGCCGTGTTTGAAAAGCTGTTTTCAGAACAATTCAAGGGCAAAGAGCGCTTGCTCGACTCCAATATCAAGGCGTTGCACATGGGCCGTGATTACGTCAAGCAGCACCTGCAATACCCACTGGGGATCCGCGTGCGCCGCTCCGACAAGGTCGGCAACCAGATCTTTACCGACGGTAACAGCGCCGCCGCACTGGGCTGCGTCTACGGCGGCGCCACCGTGGCCGCCTGGTACCCGATCACACCGTCATCGTCGGTGCCTGAGGCGTTCCAGAAATACTGCGACAAGTTCCGCGTTGACGAGGCGACCGGCCAGCACAAATACGCCATCGTGCAGGCCGAAGACGAACTGGCGTCGATCGGCATGGCCATCGGCGCTGGCTGGAACGGCGCACGCGCCTTCACCGCCACCTCGGGCGCCGGCATTTCGCTGATGACCGAGTTCATTGGCCTAGCCTACTTTGCCGAGATTCCGGTGACGCTCATCAACGTGCAACGTGGCGGCCCCTCTACCGGCATGCCCACGCGCACGCAGCAGTCCGACTTGCTGTCGTGTGCCTACGCGTCGCACGGCGACACCAAGCACGTGCTGTTGTTCCCGCAAGACCCGTACGAGTGCTTCACCCATTCGGCCGCCGCGCTTGATCTGGCCGACCGCCTGCAGACGCCCATTTTTGTCATGAGCGACCTCGACATCGGCATGAACCAGCGCCTGTGTAAACCGTTCGACTGGGACGACAGCAAGGAGTACGACCGCGGCAAAGTGATGACCGCCGCCGAAC
>JBBIGT010000131.1:0-5839 GCA_037447395.1 Comamonadaceae bacterium
CGCGGTGGTCAGCCAGCGCGTGCGCAATGGCATGTGCCTGATGTACCACGCGCAGGAAAAGCTGGTCAACATGCCGGGGTCGGAAATCACCGGTGGGCGCGGTGGCATCCACAACTCGGTCACGCGCATCGTGCTCAAGCCCACCCACATGATCGGCGGCTACGCGCAGTTCAGCTGGGGCTTCAACTACTACGGCACGATCGGCACCAACCGCGACGAATTTGTGGTGGTGCGCAAGATGGCCAAGGTCGATTGGCTGGACGACGAGGTGGCGGCGTGAGCCGGCACGACCACCTGATACAGAACACTGGAGAACTCATATGAAAATTCGCGCGCAAATCGGCATGGTGCTCAACCTGGACAAGTGCATCGGTTGCCACACCTGCTCGGTCACCTGTAAAAACGTCTGGACCAGCCGCGCCGGCATGGAGTACGCCTGGTTCAACAACGTCGAAACCAAGCCCGGCATCGGCTACCCCAAGGAGTGGGAAAACCAGGACAAATGGAACGGCGGCTGGGTGCGCCGCGCCAACGGCAAGATCGAGCCGCGCCAGGGTGCCAAGTGGAAACTGTTGATGAAGATCTTCGCCAACCCCAACTTGCCGCAGATCGACGACTACTACGAGCCGTTCACCTTTGATTACGCGCACCTGCAAAGCGCCCCGGCGGGCAACAACGTGCCCACCGCGCGCCCGCGCAGCCTGATCACCGGGCAGCGCATGGAAAAAATCGAATGGGGTCCGAATTGGGAAGAAATCCTGGGTGGTGAATTTGCCAAGCGCAGCAAGGACAAGAACTTTGACGAGATCCAGAAAGACATCAACGGCCAGTTCGAAAACACCTTCATGATGTACCTGCCGCGCCTGTGCGAGCACTGCCTGAACCCGGCGTGCGTGGCCTCGTGCCCGTCGGGCAGCATCTACAAGCGCGAGGAAGACGGCATCGTGCTGATCGACCAGGACAAATGCCGTGGCTGGCGCATGTGCATCAGCGGCTGTCCGTACAAGAAGATTTATTACAACTGGAAGAGTGGCAAGGCCGAAAAGTGCATCTTCTGCTACCCGCGCATCGAAGCCGGGCAACCGACCGTGTGCAGTGAGACCTGCGTCGGGCGCATCCGCTACCTGGGCGTGCTGCTGTACGACGCAGATCGTATTGAGCAAGCCGCCAGCGTCGAGCGCGACCGCGACCTGTACGACGCGCAGCTCGACATCTTCCTCGATCCCAACGACCCCAAGGTGATTGAGCAAGCGCGCGTCGACGGCATTCCCGACCAATGGATGGAGGCCGCGCGCAACAGCCCGGTCTACAAGATGGCCGTGCAGTGGAAGGTGGCGCTGCCGCTGCACCCCGAATACCGCACGCTGCCGATGGTCTGGTACGTGCCGCCACTGTCGCCCATCAGCGCCGCAGCACAAGCCGGTCAAATTGGCACCAACGGCGAAATTCCGGACGTCAAGCAACTGCGCATTCCCGTCAAGTACCTGGCCAACCTGCTCACCGCCGGTGACACCGTGCCGGTGGAGCGTGCGCTCGAGCGTATGCTGGCCATGCGCGCCTACCAGCGCGGCAAGCACGTCGACGGCGCGCCCAACGTGGCGGCCCTGCAGCAGGTGCAGTTGACTGAGGCACAAGTTGAAGAGATGTACCAGGTGATGGCGATTGCCAATTACGAGGACCGCTTCGTCATCCCCAGCACGCACCGCGAGTACGCCGAAAACACCTTTGACGTGCGCGGCGGCTGTGGCTTCAGCTTTGGCAACGGCTGCTCAGATGGCGCGGGCGAAACCAGCCTGTTTGGCAGCAGCAAGCGCCGCACCATCCCGATCCAGGCGGAGGTGTAGAGATGGCACAACTGCAAAACACCGCCATCGCCCTGCGCGTGCTGGCGCGCTTGCTGGCTTACCCCAACGCCGCCCTGCGCGGCGATCTGGCCGACATGCAAACGGCGCTGCAGGCCGACCGCGCCCTGGCTGAGTCACGCAAGAGCGAGTTGCTGGCGCTGATGCAGCACCTGGCCAGCGGTGAAGCGCTGGCACTCGAAGCCGACTACGTCGAATTGTTCGACCGTGGTCGCGCCACCGCCTTGCATCTGTTCGAGCATGTGCACGGCGACTCGCGCGAGCGCGGCCCGGCGATGATCGACCTGAGTAAAACCTACGAAGCCGCCGGCCTGTACCTGGCCGACGGCGAACTGCCCGACTACCTGCCGGTGGTGCTGGAATTTGCCTCGACGCAACCGCCCGAGCAGGCGCGCGCTTTTCTCGGCGAGATGACGCACATTCTGAACGCCATCTTCAGCGCGCTGCAGCAACGTGGCTCGCGCTACGCCAGCGTGCTCGGCGCCCTGATCGAGCTGGCCGGCGAGCGCGCGCAAGCCATCGCCGTCACGCCCGACGAGGCGCTCGACGCCAGCTGGGAAGAGCCCGAGGTGTTTGGCGGTTGCTCGGCCAAAGGCCAGAGCAAGCCAGAACAGCCGCAACCGATTCACTTTGTCAAAACCGCCGCCGCCGGCCAAGCCAACGCCGCGGCCCTTGCAGGAGCCCCCGCATGAACACCCTCAACCATTTGCTGTTTGGCATTTACCCGTACGTCGCCTTCGTCGTCTTTGTCGTCGGCAGCCTGTTGCGCTTTGACCGCGACCAGTACACCTGGAAGAGCGACTCGTCGCAACTGCTCAAGGCCGGCGAGCTGCGCTGGGGCAGCAACCTGTTTCACATCGGCGTGCTGTTTCTGTTCTTCGGCCATACCGTGGGCATGCTGACGCCGCACTTTGTCTATGAGCACTTCATCAGCGCGGGCAACAAGCAGCTTATGGCGATGGCAAGCGGCGGTCTGGCTGGCCTGCTCGGCTTCATCGGCGTCAGCATTTTGTTGCACCGCCGCCTGAGCGAGCCGCGCATCCGCGTCAACTCCAAGACCAGCGACATCGTCCTGCTGATGCTCCTGTGGGCGCAATTGGCTTTGGGCCTGGCCACCGTGCCGCTGTCGGGTCAGCACCTGGACGGCAGCGTGATGATGGCGCTGGCCGGCTGGGCGCAGGCGATCGTCACCTTCAACCCCGGCGCCGTGGCGCTGCTGGGCGACGCGCACTGGCTTTTCAAGCTGCACATGTTGCTGGGCATGACGGTGTTTTTGATCTTCCCGTTCACCCGGCTGGTGCACGTCTGGAGCGGCTTTGCCTCGGTCGGTTATTTGCTGCGCCCGTACCAGGTGGTGCGCGCCCGGCGCCTGAACGTGCCCGCTGGGCGCAACCAGCCGCGCGCCTCAGACGCTGCGGTTTAAGGAGCTGCATATGCAATCAATACAAGGGCTAGAGGTCAATTTGATTCATATTAATGGGGTCATCATTGGCGACCCCGAGGAAGGCCTGGACGGCGACACGCTGCGCCAGCGCGCCTGCACCGAGTTGCTGCGCCAGGCGGCCATCGCCGCCGGTTTGCTGGCGCGCGACGATTCGCCCGCGCGCGACGGCGTACCCAGCGATGCCGCCAGCAGCGCCATAGAAGCCTTGCTCGACCAACAACTGGCCGTGCCCGAGCCCTCTGACGAGGCTTGCCGGCGCTACCACGCCGCGCACCAGGCCACGTACACCACCGGCGAGCGCGTGCACGCGCGGCACATTCTTTTTGCCGTGACGCCGGGCGTCGACCTCAACGCGCTGCGGCAAAAGGCCGAGGCCACCTTGCTGGCGGTGCGCTGCCACGACGGCCGGACGACCGACGACACCTTTGCCGAAGCCGCACGCACGCTGTCCAATTGCCCCAGCGGCGCTGAAGGCGGCCTGCTGGGTTGGCTCAACGCCGCCGACTGCGCGCCCGAATTTGCCAAAGAGCTGTTTGGCACCAAAGAGGTCGGCGTGCTGCCGCGCCTGGTGCATAGCCGCTTTGGCCTGCACGTGGTCGAGGTGCTGGGCCGCGAGCCCGGTGTGGCGCAACCATTTGAGGCGGTGCACGGCGCCGTGCGCATGGCGCTGAAGCAGCAGAGTTTTGCCACCGCGCTGCGCCAATACCTGCAGTTGCTGGCGGCGCAGGCGCAGGTTGTCGGCGTCGATTTGGCCCCCACCCAATCACCACTGATGCAGTAACCCGCGGCTGGCGGCACCGACCCTGCAGTGAGCCAAGCCGGTGCGATCATGGACGAACTGGATTTGCCCTGCTTTCTGGCCTCCACGGCCCTGTTTTGCGCCATGACGCCGACCGAGCTGGCGCGCGTCGCCGCGCTGTGCACGGTTCGCACGCTGGCCAAGGGTGACGCGGTGTTTCGCGCCGGTGAGGTCTGTGAGGCGTTGCATCTGGTCGCCGCCGGACAGGTCAAGCTGTTCGTAACGTCGCCCGATGGCCACGAAAAAGTCATCGAGATTTTCAGCGCCGGCCAGAGCTTTGCCGAAGCCTTCATGTTCCTTGACAAGCCCTATATCTTCAACGCGCAGGCGCTCGACGCCGCCGTGCTGGTCGAAGTGCCCAAGTGCGGCGTACACGCCGAGATTGCCCGCGACGCCAAATTTGCCATGCACATGCTCGGCGGCGTGTCGCGCCGTTTGCAGACGCTGATTCAGGACGTCGAGGGCTATTCGCTCAAAAGCGGCAAGCAACGCCTGATTGCGTTCTTGTTGCGGGACCTCGACGCCCATGACGGCGCGTGCCCCGCTTCATGGATTGCCATGCTGCCGGCCAGCAAAGGCACCGTCGCTTCAAGGCTGTCGTTGACGCCGGAACATTTTTCGCGGGTGTTGCACGAGCTGCAAAGTCGCGGCCTGATTCACATCGACCGTCGCGCCATTCACATCCCCGACGTGCCGGCGCTACGGGCGCTGGGCAGCAGCTGAACCGCTTGCACTCAACCGTCCTTGCCGTCCAGCCGCGTTTGCAGCAGCCACGGCGTGAACTTGACCAGGTACAGCAGGAACGCCAGGCTCCAGGCGCTGGCCGCCAGCATCAGCGACACGCGGTAAAACGACTCGGGCAGCAGCGCCCCGAGGAAACGGATCTTGGCGGCCGCCAGCACCAGCACGTAGGCCAGTACTTCCAGCTTAGAGACCGCCAGCGGCCGTCCGGTGTGGCCGCGCGCGGTGCGCGTCATCATGCCAATGATCAAGCCGCCGGTAGCGCCCAGCGCCAGCGCGTGCACGCCCACCGAGTTGCTCACCCAGCCCAACTGCGCCGCGCCCAACGTGACCAACCCGACGGGCAACCAGGCGTAGGCGGCGTGCAGGATCCACAAAATGGGTTTACCGCGCGCCAGCGTCGAGCGCCAACGCGCCAGCCGCACGGCGTGCGCCACGCCGGCGCCCAGCAGTAGCAACGCCGTCAGCGACCCGCCCGGCCAAGCGACCCACAGCAACAGGCCGACCGCGCTCAAGCCCAAGGCCGTGCGCTCGAGCGCCGCCGAGGTGACCAGCCGCACGCCCGGGCTCACCGCCATGGTGAAGGCTGGAATCACCCGTCCGGCGATGACGCATTCGATCAGCGTGATCAGCGCCAGGCCGGCGTACAGCGGGGTCAGGGGTGACACCGCAATGACGCCGTTGGCGGTCAGGTGAAATACACCGTTGGCCAGCGCCAGCAGGCCGAGGATGCCGGCCAGCGGCAAGTTGCGCTGGTTGTTGGCGCGCAGCAGCAGGCGCACAAAGATCAGCGCGATGACTGGCAGCAGGGCAAAGTCGAGCACGCCATAGACCCAGGCCGGGGCACCCAGCCCGGCTAGGCGAGCAGCCAGCCAAAGTAGCGCCAGGGCGCCCAGCGCCGGACCGCGCGGCGTGGCCAGGCCGGTCCAGTTTTTGCCAGCGGTGAGCAGGAAGCCGACGATCACCGCCGCGGCAAAGCCAAACAGCATCTCG
>JBBIGT010000132.1:0-5685 GCA_037447395.1 Comamonadaceae bacterium
TTCGGCACGCCGCAGATGAACGTGGTGGCGCTGGCGCAAGTGCCCGAGCTGGCCACGCTGGCTGGCGTGATGGGCGACGGCGCCATCGGCTTGCGCCCGGAAGATATGCATCTGCTGGCGCCGGGCCAGGGCCAGTTCGACGCGCGCGTCGAACTGGTAGAGGCGCTGGGTTCCGAAACGCTGGTCTATGTCAGCACGGCGCGCAGCGCGCAGTTTGTCGTCCGACTCAACCAACGCACGGCGCTGCACACCGGCGACGCGGTGGGCGTGCAGGTCGATGTGGCGGCGGCGCACAAATTTGACAGCGCCGGCCGGGTTGTTGGCAGCAGCGTTTGACGAGGGGGCTGAGCGATGAATCAATTTTTGCAAGGCAAGGTGGCGGCGGTGACCGGCGCGGCCTCGGGCATCGGGCTGGCCAGCGCGCAGGCGATGCTGGCGGCCGGCGCGCGGGTGGTGCTGGTCGATCGCGACGCCCGGGCGTTGGCGGCGCTGCAGCAGCAATATGGCGCGGCGGTGTGGACGCTGACGCTGGATTTGCTCGACACCGGGCAGTGCGCAGCCTTCTTGCCGCGGGTGCTGGATCTGGCCGGGCAGCTGGACATCCTGCACGCCAACGCCGGCAGCTACCTCGGTGGCGACCTGGTCGACGCCGAGCTCGACGCCATCGATCGCATGCTGCAGCTCAACATCAACGTCGTCATGAAGAACGTGCGCAGCGTGTTGCCGCACTTCATCGCACGTGGTGGCGGCGACATCATCGTCACCAGCTCGCTGGCGGCGCATTTTCCGACGCCGTGGGAGCCGGTGTACGCGTCGTCCAAGTGGGCCATCGACTGCTTTGTGCAGACGGTGCGTCGCCAGGTCTTTAAGCACGGCATCCGGGTGGGCGCGATCTCGCCCGGCCCGGTGGTGACGGCGTTGCTGGCCGATTGGCCGGCCGACAAATTGCAGCAGGCGCGTGCCGCCGGCAGTCTGATCGACGCCAGTGAAGTGGCCGAGGTGGTGCTGTTCATGCTCAGCCGCCCGCGTGGCGTGACGATTCGCGACGTGGTCATGTTGCCGAGCCAGTTTGACCTCTGAATTCGGGCGGAATTTTTTGTAATCAACGCGCAAGCGTGCGGCCCGCGGGTCGCTTTAGGAGAAAAACGATGAATGTGATGTTGCACCTGGGCCTGGGGTCGTTTCACCGCGCCCACCAGGCGGTTTACCTGAACCAGCTGATCAACAGTGGCGACACGTCATGGTCGTTGGCTGGCGGCAATACCCGCCCGGATATGGTCGACACCGTGGCGGCGCTGGCCGCGCAAGGCGGCGCCTATATGCTTGAGACCATTTCGCCGGCGGGTGAGCACCGCTACGAAAAAATCAACGCCATCCGCCAGGTCATTGGCTATACGCCAGACCTGGCCGGACTGATTGCCCAGGGCGCCAGCGCGGCCACGCGCATCATCTCGTTCACGGTGACCGAGGCCGGCTATTACCTTGACGCCGCCAACCGCCTGGACCTGGACAACTTTGCCGATCTGCGTGCCGACCTCGATGCCGCGCGCCGGGGCCAACCGGGCTCGACCATTTATGGCGCGCTCACGGCCATTTTGCGGGCACGCCAGGCCAGCGGTGCTGGCGCGGTGACGCTGCTGTGTTGTGACAACCTGCGGCACAACGGCGACCGCTCGCGCGCCGGGCTGTTGCAGTTCATCCGGCTGGTCGGTGACGACGCGCTACTGCCCTGGGTCGGCGCCCACACCACCAGCCCGAACGCCATGGTCGACCGCATCACGCCGCGGCCAACGCCCGACGTGCGCCAGCGCGTGCTGGCGGCCACCGGCATCGACGACCCGGCTGCAGTCATGGGCGAGAGCTTTTTGCAGTGGGTCATCGAAGACAAGTTCATTGCCGGGCGGCCGGCGTGGGAGCGCGTCGGCGTGGAAATGGTCGCCTCGGTCGACGCCTATGAGGAAGCCAAGATTCGCCTGCTTAACGCCACGCATTCGTGCATCGCCTGGGCCGGCACACTGGTCGGCTACCGCTACATCCATGAGGGCACGCACGACCCGGTGATTCGACAGTTTGCCTATGACTACGTCACCGACGACGTGATCCCGGTGCTCGATACGCCGCAGGCACCGTGCCCGATCGACCTGGCCAAGTACCGCGACGTGGTGCTGGAGCGCTTTGGCAACCCGGCCATTTGCGACACCAACCAACGCGTGGCCATGGACGCCTTCAGCAAGATTCCCGGCATGATCGCGCCGACCATTCGCGACCGTCTGGCGCAAGGGCAATCGATCGACAGCGTGGCCATGTTGCCGGCGCTGTTTCTGGCGTACCTGCAACGCTGGCACGCCGGCCAGATTGCCTATACCTATCAGGACCAGGCGATGGACCCGGCCGCGGCGCACGCCATCTGCCAGGCCGCCGACCCGGTGGCTGCGTTCAGCGCCGACCGACTGCTGTGGGGCGAACTGGCCGGTGACGGCCGGCTGGTCGACGCGCTACGCCGGGCCAGTGCGCGCGTCGGTCGCTTCGTGGCCGCGCATCGGGGGCCGCAAACCAGCAACTGAGCCGCGGCTGTTAGGCGTACGCTTCAGATTTTTGCCGCCGAGCAACGACGACCCATGACGCAGCGTCACCGTCTAACCACGCGCCAGCTCAAGCCCGAGCTTGAGCACGACTATGTCCGCTCCCCCGAACTCGGCTACGAGGCTCCGGCCGACAGTGGCGTCGTGCGCTGCCTGTCGCACGGCTTTCCGACGCCGCTGGCGCGCTGGCACTACCACGACGAGTACGAACTGCATCTGATCACCGCCACCTCGGGAAAGGCCTTTGTCGGTGATTGGCTCGGGCCGTTTTACCCGGGCCACCTGGTGTTGTGCGGCCCGCGCTTGCCGCACAACTGGATTTCGCTGGACGTGCCGACCGAAGGCGTGGCCGAGCGCGACCTGGTGATCCAGTTCGCCCACCAGCCGATCCAGCACGCCGCCGAGCAGATCAGCGAACTGCGCGAGGTGCTGCCCCTGTTGGAGCGGGCCAGCCATGGCATCGAGTTCTTTGAGATGGGCGAGCGCGCGCACGCACAGTGGTTGCGCATCAAGGCCAGCCGGGGGCTGCAGCGCTTTGCCGCGTTTTGTGACCTGCTCAATGATCTGGCGCACTGCACCGACTACCGGCTGCTGTCCAACGTGCAACTGCAAGGCGCCGGCGACGAGGTGCAGCTCGACCAGATCAACGCCATCGTTGACCGGATCACCGGTGACCTGGCGCAGCCGCTGTCACTGAGCGACATGGCGCACGAGCTGGGCATGAGCGACAGCCGTTTTTCGCGTTTTTTCCGCACCACCACGGGCAACCACTTCACCGATTTTGTCAACCGTATCCGCATCAATCGGGCGTCGCAATTGCTGATGGAGACGCCGCGCAAGGTGCAGGATATTTGTTTTGAGGTCGGCTTCAACAACGTGGCCAACTTCAACCGGCGTTTTCTGGAGATTCGCGGCATGACGCCCTCTGAATTTCGGCGCCAGAGCGACAGCCGCTTTGGTCTGTAGCGCTGCGCCAGCCGGTGTTGCAGCGGCGCCGCCGGGCGGTTGCGTTCGTTTTATTTTGAAAGTTCTCACATGTACCTCGGTCTGGATCTCGGCACCTCAGAAATCAAATTTTTGCTTCTTGATGAACGTCAGCAGATCGTCGCCACCCTGGGCGAGCCGCTGGCTATTGCGCACCCGCAGCCGCTGTGGTCCGAGCAGAATCCACACGATTGGTGGGCGGCTACCGAGCGAGGTCTGACCCGGCTGGCGCGAGATTTTGCTGGCGCCATGGCGCAGGTGCGCGCAATCGGCCTGTCCGGCCAGATGCACGGTGCGGTATTGCTCGACGCGCGCGACCACGTGCTGCGCCCGGCCATTCTGTGGAACGACGGGCGCAGCGGCGCGCAGTGCGCCGAGTTGACGCAAGCGTTGCCGCAGTTGGGGCGCATCGCTGGCAACCTGGCCATGCCGGGGTTTACGGCGCCCAAGCTGTCCTGGGTACGCGCGCACGAGCCTGAGCTGTTTGCGCGCACGGCCCGGGTTTTGTTGCCGAAAGACTGGCTGCGCCTGAAGCTCGCCGGGGTGGCGGTCAGTGATTGCTCTGACGCCTCGGGCACCTTGTGGCTGGACGTTGGCGCGCGGCGCTGGAGCGACGAGTTGCTGGCCGCCACCGGTTTGACGACGCGGCACATGCCGGCGTTGGTAGAGGGCAGTCAGGCGTCGGCGACGCTCCGCCTTGAGTTGGCGCAGCGCTGGGGCATGCCCGCCGGCGTGGTCATTGCCGGCGGTGCCGGGGACAACGCCGCCAGCGCGGTGGGTATGGGTCTGGTGCAGCCGGGGCAGGGCTTTGTTTCGCTGGGTACTTCGGGCGTCATCTTCGTCACTACCGACCAGTTTTTGCCCAATCCGGCGCAGGCCATGCACGCCTTTTGTCACGCGCTGCCCCGGCGCTGGCATCAGATGTCGGTGATGCTATCGGCGGCCGGCGCGGTCGGCTGGGCGACGCGTCAATTTGGCTTTGCCGACGAGGCTGAGCTGAGCAGCGCCGCCGGCGCTTGTGATGCTGCAGCAAGGCAGCGCGCGCCGCTCTTCCTGCCCTACTTGTCGGGGGAGCGCACGCCGCACAACAACCCGCGGGCGCAGGCGGTGTTGTTCGGGCTGACCGCGGCGCACGGCCGCAGCGACATCGCCTACTCCATTCTGGAGGGCGTCAGTCTGGGCTTGCTCGATGGCTTTGCAACGCTGAGTTTGCCGCCGAGCTGTGCGGTGTCGCAGCTGTCGGTGGTCGGCGGTGGCTCGCGCAGCGCGTTGTGGACGCAGTTGCTGGCCGACACGCTGGGTGTGCCGCTGACGACGCACGAAGCCAGTAGCGCTGGCGCTGCCTTGGGCGCGGCGCGGCTGGGTTGGCTGGCCTGTGGTGGCGCGGAGGCCGAAGTCTGCACGGTGCCGCCGGTCATGCAGCGTTTTCTGCCCGACGCGGCCAGCCACGCGTTGCTGCAGGCGCGCGCCGCACGCTTTCAGGCGTTGTATCGGGCGCTGCGCGACAGCTTTCCGAGCGGTAGCTAAGCTCGTAACGATTCAGGTGGCAAAGCGCCGCTGGGCGATTTCCAGCAGTCCGTCGAACAGCAGGTTGTCGACCAGCTCAAACGGCACCGACATGCTCGGTGCCATCTTCCAGCCGGCACCGCCGGTCATGAGGCAGCGCGGCTCGCTGCCACAGCGCTGGCGCAGGTGCTGCATCATGCGTTGCACCGCCCCGGCGATGGCGTAGGTGCCACCGCTGGTGAGCGCGTCGCTGGTGTTGGTGGGAAATTCAACGACGTTGCCCGTGGGCACGTGCAGGCCGGCGGTGCCGGATTCGAGCGCGCGCAGCATGATGCCGTGGCCGGGCAGGATCAGCCCACCGAGAAAGCGGCCGCTGGCGTCGATGGCGTCGACGGTGACCGCCGTGCCGACCATCACCACCACCAGCGGTCGTGCCGGGCCGCTGGCCAGGCTGCGATGCCAGGCGCCAATCATCGCCACCCAGCGGTCGGCGCCCAGGCGCGCCGGGTGATCGTAGCCATTGCTCAGCCCGGCCTCAGCAACGCCAGCCACCACCCACTGCGCCGACACGTCCCAGGGCTCCATCTGGTCTTCGACGCGCCGGCGCACCACG
>JBBIGT010000133.1:0-5389 GCA_037447395.1 Comamonadaceae bacterium
ACCTCCACCGGGGGGTAGCGCATGGGGTGGCAGCCGTTGCGCCGCCAGCGCCTCGATTTGCCGCGTCTGGGCGACGCTGTACAACGCGTGCGTCTGGCCGGGCAAAATTTTCTGCACAGTTCAGAACTCGAACGATTCGCCTTCTTTGGCCAGGCGAATGACTGGATCACCCGCGCGGCGCGGATGTTCCAGCAGCACTTGCGCGAATGCCGCTTCCAGTGCCGCGTCGCTGCGGGTGGGTTCGTGGTGCGTGCAAAAAAGGTTCTTGGCGCCGGCTTGCCTGGCGTACTCGATGCTGGTGGCAAAGGTGCCGTGCCCCCAGCCCTTCTTGCTCGGGTATTCGGCGCTGGTATAGGAGCTGTCGGCGATGAGCACGTCGACACCGGCCATGGCCTTGACGATAGTCTGTGCCTTGGCTTCGACGAACGACTGGTACTCGGCGTAGGCCGAATCGCCGGGTTCGTAGATATTCAGTGGCGGCTCGTGGTCGCCGGTGAAAAAGACCGACTTGCCATGCGCGTCGATGCGATAGCCGAAGTCGATGACCGGATGGTTCATCAAATACGGTGTGATCGTCGCGGAACCCAATTGGAAGCTCTGGTTCGGCGTCAGCGTGACGTAGTCGATGCGTGACTTCATCTCGGCTTCGCGCACCGGGAAGTAGCTGTATTGCAGTTGCACCGCCATGACCTGCTCGACACCCTTGCCCGATACCGGATCAAACGCGCCGTGCAGGCGCAGGGTGTTGCCGGGGATAAAGTTCGGGATGAAAAATGGCAAACCCTGGATGTGATCCCAGTGCGAGTGGCTGATCAGCACGTTGGCGGTAAGCGGCAATTCGCCCAACAGGGATTGCGACAGCGGGAAAATGCCCGTGCCGGCATCCAGAATGATTAGTTCATTGTCATCGGTGCGTACCTCGATACAGGTCGTGTTGCCGCCATAACGCACGGTTGCCGGACCTGGCGACGCAATCGATCCGCGAACGCCCCAAAATTTCACTTTCATGGTGAGCCGACTATAGCTTGGCGGCTGGACAGGTTTTGTTGCGGTCACCAAATGTCTGGCACCGTACCGTCGCGACCCATGTTCGTCGCGATATAGCTGGCCAAGCCCGGCGCGGCCGAACTGCTACAATCGTCGGGCTTCGCGTCACAAGGCTTTTGAGCAAAGCCCGCTGCTTGCGTTTCAAGCAAATTGCAAACCAGTTTCACCAAGGTGTTGGGTTTTGGCTGATTCACTTCGGCCGCAACCCAAAACGAACTGGATTTCAGACCTAACCTTCGGAGTAATTTTATGGCAGTAACCATGCGTGACATGCTGGAAGCCGGTGTCCATTTTGGGCACCAAACGCGCTTCTGGAACCCCAAGATGGCCCCCTTCATTTTTGGCCATCGCAACAAAATCCATATCGTCAATCTTGAAAAATCGTTGCCGATGTTTCAAGAAGCCGCTAAATTTGTGCGTCAGATTGCTGCCAAGCGTGGCACCGTGCTGATGGTTGGCACCAAGCGTCAGGCACGCGAAACGGTCGCGGCTGAGGCACAGCGTGCCGGCGTGCCGTACGTCGACCAACGTTGGCTCGGCGGCATGTTGACCAATTTCAAAACGGTCAAAACGTCGATCAAGCGTCTGAAAGACATGAAGACCCAGCAAGAAGCCGGGCTGGACGCGATGAGCAAAAAAGAGCAACTGATGTTCGCCCGCGAACTGGAAAAGCTCGAGAAAGACATCGGCGGCATTCAGGACATGACCACCTTGCCTGATGCGATTTTTGTCATCGACGTGGGTTACCACAAGATTGCCATTGCCGAAGCGCGCAAACTGGGTATTCCGCTGGTGGCCGTGGTCGACACCAACCACTCGCCCGAAGGCATCGATTACGTCATTCCCGGCAACGATGACTCGGCCAAGGCGGTGACCTTGTACGCGCGCGGTATCGCCGACGCCATTCTTGAAGGCCGCGCCAACGCGGTCGACGACGTCGTCAAGGCGGTGGCCGCGGAAAGCGCCGACGAATTTGTCGAGGTCGACGAGGGCGCCGCCTGATTCGTTGGATGACCCCAACCAAGGGGGCTTTGTTGCCCCCTTTTTTTGACTTGTTTTAATTCATTGAACTGATTTTCTGGAGAAGCAAATGGCTGCAATTACCGCAAGCATGGTGGCTGAACTGCGTGGCAAGACCGACGCGCCGATGATGGAATGCAAGCGTGCCCTGACCGAGGCCGAAGGCGACATGGCGAAAGCCGAAGAAATTTTGCGCGTGCGTCTGGGCAGCAAGGCTGGCAAGGCGTCGAGCCGTATCACAGCCGAGGGCGTTGTCGCGTACGGCGTCGACGGCACGGTTGGCGCGCTGCTGGAAGTCAATTGCGAGACCGACTTTGTGACCAAGAACGACAGCTTTCTGGCGCTGGCCAAGGCTGCAGCGGCGGCAGTGGCCAAGCACAACCCTGCCGATCTGGCGGCTCTGGGCGCCTGTGCGTGGGAGCAAGAAGGCTTCGGGCCGACGCTGGAAGACGTGCGCAAAGGCCTGATTGGCAAGATCGGTGAGAACATGAGCTTTCGCCGTTTCAAACGCTTCGCCGCTGGCAGCAAGCTGGCGTCTTACCTGCACGGCACGCGCATTGGGGTGGTCGTCGAATACGACGGCGACGAAGTTGCTGCCAAAGACGTAGCGATGCACGTCGCTGCGATGAAGCCGGTGGCCTTGTCGAGCCAGGACGTGCCCGCCGAACTGGTGGCGCGTGAGCGCTCGGTGGCCGCTGCCAAGGCTGCTGAAGACGCTGCTGCGGCAACGGCCGCGGGCAAACCGGTGCAGTCGGCAGAGATCGTCGCCAAGCGTATTGATGGCGGCGTGCAGAAGTTCCTCAAAGAAGTCTCACTGCTGAACCAGCCGTTCGTCAAGAACGACAAGCAAAGCGTCGAGCAAATGCTCAAGGCGACCAACACCACGGTGAAGTCGTTCACGCTGTACGTCGTTGGCGAAGGCATCGAAAAGCGTAACGACGACTTTGCCGCTGAAGTGGCCGCGCAAGTCGCTGCAGCGAAGACCGCTGCCTGATTTGTATCTGCCCGTTCCATCACCGTCATCGAAGGAAATCGTCATGTCTGCCGCCAAGCCAGCTTTTCAAAGAATCTTGTTGAAACTCTCGGGCGAAGCGTTGATGGGCGACGACGCATTTGGCATCAATCGCGAAACCATCGTGCGCATGGTTGGTGAGGTGGCCGAGGTTACCAAGCTCGGCGTGCAAGTGGCGGTGGTGATTGGTGGCGGGAACATCTTCCGTGGTGTTGCCGGCGGTTCGGTCGGTATGGACCGGGCCACGGCAGACTACATGGGGATGCTGGCCACCGTCATGAACGCCTTGGCTCTGGGGGATGCGATGGACAAAGCCGGCCTGACGGCGCGCGTGATGTCGGCCATTGCTATCGAGCAGGTGGTTGAGCCGTACATCCGTCCGAAGGCCTTGCAGTACCTGGAAGAAGGCAAAGTGGTCGTCTTTGCCGCCGGCACCGGCAACCCGTTTTTCACCACCGATACGGCGGCGGCGCTGCGTGGTTCAGAGATCGGTGCGCAAATCGTCCTCAAGGCCACCAAGGTCGACGGTGTTTATACGGCCGACCCGAAAAAGGACCCGCAGGCCAAGCGCTACAGCAAGATATCTTTTGACGAAGCCATAGGCCAAAATCTCGGCATCATGGACGCTACGGCGTTTGCGCTGTGTCGCGATCAGCGCTTGCCGATCAAGGTGTTTTCCATTGTCAAGCACGGCGCCCTCAAACGCGTCGTCATGGGCCAGGACGAGGGCACGCTGGTTTACGCCTGAGCGTGTCAAAATGCTCGCCCCGCCAGACCATCCGAGAGAGTGAATGCCATGCCGATAGCCGACGTCAAACGCACCGCCGAGGCCAAGATGGATCAGTCCATCGCCGCTTTTCAACACAACTTGACCAAGATCCGCACCGGCCGTGCCAACCCGGCCATTCTGGACACGGTGCAGGTGGACTATTACGGCTCACTGGTGCCGATCAGCCAGGTCGCCAACGTGTCCTTGCTCGACGCCCGTACCGTCAGTGTGCAGCCGTGGGAAAAGGGCATGGGCGCGAAGATCGAGAAAGCCATCCGCGACAGCGATCTCGGCCTCAACCCTTCGTCCATGGGCGAACTCATTCGCGTGCCGATGCCGGCGATGTCTGAAGAGCGTCGCAAGGAACTCACCAAAGTGGTCCGTGGCGAAGGCGAAACCGCAAAGGTTGCGGTGCGCAACCTGCGTCGTGACGCCAACGAGGCGGTGAAAAAGCTCGTCAAGGACAAGCAGGCCTCGGAAGACGAGCAAAAGCGTTGCGAGACCGATATTCAAAAAGTAACGGACAAGCACATTGCCGCCGTTGATCAACTGGTGGCTGCCAAAGAACAAGACATCATGGCGGTTTAATCGGCCATGACGCGCAAGGTCCCTCATCACATTGCCATCGTCATGGACGGCAATGGCCGCTGGGCCAACAAACGGCTGTTGCCGCGCATCGCCGGGCACAAGCAAGGTGTGGAATCGCTCAAACGCTGTGCGCGCGCCTGCGACGCACGTGGCGTGCGGGTGTTGACGGTGTTTGCGTTCTCATCGGAGAACTGGAAGCGTCCGACGGACGAAGTCTCTGGCCTGATGGACCTGTTTGCGCTGGCGTTGGCGCGCGAGGTCAAGCAGCTCAAGGCCGATGGCGTGCAACTGCGATTCGTCGGCGACCGTCAGGGACTTTCAGCGCGCGTGCTGCAGCACATGGACGAGGCGCAAAGCGCCACTGCCGGCAACGCCCGCCTGACACTCAACGTTTGCTTCAATTACGGCGGCCGTTGGGACGTCGTGCAGGCGGCTCAAAAACTGGTTAGTCAGGGCCGCGAGCTGACCGAAGACAACTTCAATCAGGTGTTGGCGCTGGCCCACGTGCCCGACCCCGACCTGCTGATCCGCACCGGGGGTGAGCAGCGCATCAGCAACTTTCTGTTGTGGCAGCTGGCCTACGCCGAGTTTTACTTCAGCGACGTGCTGTGGCCGGATTTTGACGAAGCCGCGCTGGATCAGGCCATCGGCTCGTTCGTGCAACGTGAGCGGCGCTTTGGCCAGACCTCGGCGCAGGTTCAGGCCGTGTCGTTCTGAGCCACCGCGGTCACCGTTTGTCATGCTCAAGCAGCGGATCATCACGGCGTTGGTGTTGTTGGCGTTTTTGCTGCCAGCGCTGTTTGCTGATCGGCCTGCGGCATTTTTCCTGATGACCTTGGTTTTCATTGGTGCCGGCGCCTGGGAATGGGGGCGCATGAACGGCGGCAGTTCAGCGGCGTCGTGGTTGGCTGGCGTGGCTTGTGCGCTGGCGTGCGTTGTGCTGTGGCGCGCGG
>JBBIGT010000134.1:0-5323 GCA_037447395.1 Comamonadaceae bacterium
CCGGAAGCACATCAGGGCCGAGCCCAGCGGTACGGCCGAATACACGATCCAGGTCTGCACTTCCATGTCCGGTGTGGTGGGGCCGGGGAACATACCCTCGGCAACTTGTCCGATGGCGTTCATGAACGCATAGTGCGCACCGTTTTCCCAGACAAAGCGCGCACCCAAAACCATGATCACGAAGGTAAAGAAGGCACCTGCCAGCAGGCCAAACAGCACAAAGAGCCGTCTTTTTTCGTCGCTCAAGCGGTTGATCAAGACGTCCACACCAACGTGAATACCGGTGCGCACGCCGTAGGCCGCGCCAAACTTGGCCATCCAGACAAACATGATGATGCACAGTTCTTGCGCCCAAGACATGTTGATGCCCAGCGCCCAGTCCTGCATCACCGGAATGGGCCAGGATGCCAGGAAACGGTGTACAACTGCGGCGAAGATCACCAATGTGGCCCCCGCAATGAGAAGCGCAATCAGCGCCTCTTCGAGTCGGTCGAGAAGCTTCATGGAGTGTCTCCAGAATATGTCGGGCAACAGTGCAGCCGCACCGCACCACGGTTGGGCGGCACAGCGTGCGTTGGCTTGATAGCGGCTTAGTTGCCCGAAGCGGCGCGCACCGACTCGACGAAAGCCTTACCGCCGACGCGGTCTGCCATTTCTAGTTGAACTGGCGTCAGTGCTTTTATCCAGGCTTCCTTCTCAGCAGCAGTTGGTGTGTATATGGTGGATTTTCCTGAAGCTTTAATGGCAGCGATAGCGGCGGCCTCGTCCTTTTCGGCGACGCTGTCGTTGTAGACGGTGGCATCCTTGACGGCGGCCTCCAGGGTGCTGCGAATATCAGCGGGCAGGCCATCCCAGAACTTCTTGTTGGTCACCACCACATAGTTGCTGATGGTGTGATAGCTCAGGGTGACGTGCTTTTGCACTTCGTACTGTTTTTGCGTGTACAGGTTGGACAAGGGGCCCTCGGTGCCATCGACCACGCCCGTTTGCAGTGCCTGATAGACCTCGGAGAACGCCAGACTCTGCGGCTGTGCCCCGGCGGCTTTCATGATGGCAGCGTTCACCTTGGACGAATTGATGCGCATCTTCAGCCCTTTCATGTCGGCTGGGTTGTGGATCGGTTTGTTGGCACTCATGACGCGAAACCCGTTGTCCCAGTAGGCCAAGCCGGTCACACCGCGCGAGTCGAGCTTTTTCAGCAAGCCGGCGCCGCCTGGGCCGCGTGCGAAGCGATGCACTGCCTCGATGTCCTTGAAGATATAGGGCAAGTCAAAGACCTCGAATTCCTTCACGCCCAGCGGGCCAAACTTGCCCGGCACCGGGGCCAGCATCTGCACGGAGCCGATCTGCAGGGCTTCCAGTTCTTCCTTGTCCTTGAACAAGGTGCTGTTGGCAAATACCTCTACCTTCACCTTGCCTTTGGTGCGTTCTTCCACAATTTTCTTGAAGTATTCCGCCGCCTGGCCCTTTGGCGTCTCAGCAGCGGCAACGTGCGAGAACTTGATGACGATCGGGGCTTGGGCCTGTGCCATGGTCGGCAAGGCGAAAAGGCTTGCGGCCGCAATCGCGGTCAGCGCGGGAATGAGGACGGTGGCAAGGCGGCGGTTGCAGGTGGGGGTCATGGTTTGTCTCCGGTAAATGTCGGTATTGAAATGGCTTGGGCAGTCTGCGCTGGGGCTGCTTTTTCAAGCGACTGCAGCGCATGGAACGCAATGATCCGGTAGTTCCGACTGTTTGTGAATTGCATATTTGCGATCGATTGATCCACAATGTGCATCAATAACAGCGCGGAGAACTGGATGTCGATCAATTTTGATTTGAATGACCTGCTCGCTTTCAAGGCGGTAGCGGAACTGGGTAACTTTCGCAAAGCGGCCGAGTCGGTGCATATTTCGCAGCCGGCGTTCAGTCGGCGCATTGACAAGCTGGAGCAGGCGTTGGGTGTGCGCTTGCTTGAGCGTACGACGCGTCGCGTCAACCTGACCACAGTCGGCCGTGACTTTGATAGACAACTGCGGCAGATCCTCGATGCACTGGACACCACACTGCTGGGCATTCGCGGCTTTGCTGCCACGCGCATGGGCGAGGTCACCGTGGCCTGTGTGCCGTCGGCGGTGAACTATTTCCTGTCGCAAGTGGTTGCGATTTACCACCAGCGCTACCCAAGGATTCGCGTCAAGATCATGGACGACAGTGCCAACGAGGTGTTGATGGCCGTGGCCAAGGGTGAGGCCGACTTTGGTCTGAACTTCATGGGAGCACAGGAAAATGATGTGGCATTTCAACCGCTGTTGGAAGAGCGATTTGTTGCCGCCTGCCGCCGTGATCACCCATTGGCTGGCCGAGCGCATGTGAAGTGGGCTGAACTGGCCCAGTACGACTACATCACGGTGGGCAAAGCATCCGGCAATCGGCTCTTGCTGGATCAGGCGCTCGCTGGATTGCTAGGTCAACCCCGAAGCATGTATGAGACCCAGCACGGCACGACAGCCATTGGTCTGGTCGAGGCGGGTTTGGGTGTGGCCGTGGTGCCGGCCATGGCCATGCCATCCAAAGACCATCCGTTGTTGGTGAGCGTGCCCCTGGTCGAGCCAGTGGTCAAGCGCAAGATGGGCTTGATCCGGCGCCGCTCGTCATTGATGTCACCGGCTGCGCAGCAGCTCTATGACCTGTGTGCCGAGATGCAAATCGCGGCGAACCGGCCAAGGCGACGCCTCACGAAGCCGAAATCACCCGCCCCGGGTTCATCAGGTTGAGCGGGTCGAGTGCCTGCTTGATGGCGCGCATCAGGCCCAGCGCCACCGGTGATTTGTAGTGCCGCAGGTGCTCGACCTTGAGACTGCCGACGCCGTGTTCGGCCGAAATCGAGCCGCCAAAAGCCGCCACCGAATCAAACACAATGCGGTTCACCTCGGGCTCGCGCTCACGCAAAAAGGCGGCGGCGTCGACACCCAGCGGCGCCTGCACGTTGTAGTGCAGATTGCCGTCGCCCAGGTGGCCAAAGTTGACCAGCCGCACGCCGGCAATGGTTTGCATCAGCAGCGCGTCGGTGGCCTGCACGAACGCCGGGATGCGTGAGATCGGCACCGAGATGTCGTGCTTGATATTCAACCCCTCTTCGGCCTGCGCCAGCGGGATACTCTCGCGGATTTGCCACAGCGCCTGCGCTTGCGTCAGGTTCTCGGCGACCACGGCGTCCGTCACGCAACCGGCTTCCAGCGCGGCTTCCAGCAACGCTTCAAAGCGGCTGCGCGCGTGTGCCTCGGACTCATGGTCCGAGTTTTCCAGCAGCACGCAAAACGGCGCGTCGCGCCACAGCGGCACGCGCAGTTGGGTGAAGTGTTTGTCTACCAGCCCCAAGGCAAATTGCCCCATCAGCTCAAAACCGGTTAAGCCCGCACCGAGATGGCGGTGCGCCAGCCCGAGCAGTTCGACGGCAGCGTCGATCGACGCCACCGCGGCCCAGGCGGTCAACTGCGCCGACGGCAGGGGCGCGAGCTTCATGGTCGCTGCGGTGATGACGCCCAGCGTGCCTTCGGAGCCGATGAACAGGTGTCGCAGGTCGTAGCCGGTGTTGTCCTTGCGCAGGCCGCTCAAGCCGTGCCAGACCTCACCCTGCGCGGTGACCACTTCCAGCCCCAGGCACAGCTCGCGCGCGTTGCCCCAGCGCACCACTTGCGTGCCGCCGGCGTTGCTGCCCAGGTTGCCGCCCAGCGTGCACGAGCCTTCGGCGGCCAGGCTCAAGGGAAACAGAAAGCCGGCGTCACGGGCGCGCTCCTGCAGGGTTTGCAAAACGCAACCGGCCTCGGCGGTGAGCGTCAGGTTGGCCGGGTCGATCCGGCGCACGGCGTTCAGGCGTTGCAAGTTCAGCACGATCTGCTGGCCCGATTCGTCGGGTGTCGAACCGACCACCAGGCCAGTGTTGCCGCCTTGCGGCACGATGCTGATGCCGCTACCCGGGTGCGCCCGGCGCTCGGCGACGCAGGCTTGCACGATACGCGCTACCTCTTGGGTGCTGGCCGGGCGCACCACCGCCATCGGTTTGCCCTGGCCGCGCTTGCGCCAGTCTTGCGTCCAGGCGCGCAGGTCACCGTCGGTGTGTACATGCGCCGGCCCGACGATCGTGCGCAATTCATTGACCAAGGGGTTCATAGGCGTTTGCTCAAGCAGGCCCAATCAGGTCGCCCTATTCTGCAAGCCAGCGGCCCTGGCCGCGCGCAGGCGCAGGCGCACGTGCAGCGCGCAGGCGCTAAACAGCAGTAGGCAAAAGACGATTTGCGCCGCCGCCAGGGCGTTGCCCGGGGCCGGGTCGCTGGTGGCGCGCACCACGCCCTCGGCAAAGTACAGCCACACCAGCAGACTGACCCAGCGGTAGGTGTACATGCGGTTTTTCAGCAGTCCGGCCAGTGGCACGCACAAGGGCAGCACCTTCAGCGCCAGCCACGAGCCGCCCGGGCGCAGTGGCGCCAGCCACAGTTCCCACAACAGGCCCAGCGCGATCAAGCCGAGCAGACTGGTCACGGCCAGCGCACGGCTGGCGGCCACAGCCGCACTGGGCCGGTTGGCGGGAGACTGAAGGGCGGTTGGCATGGGGGTGGCATCATAGCGGCCATGAGCAACGTATCGAACTTGGCGTCAACCTGGCTGCCACGGCTGGAAGACTTTTTATTGGCGCTGCGCCGCTTTCCCTGGAAGAACACCGCGCTGACCATGCGCGAACGCTTTCGCGCGGACCACCTGGCCTTGACCGCCAGCAGCCTGACCTTCACCACCACCATCGCGCTGGTGCCGCTGGTCACGGTGGCGCTGGCGATCTTCACCACCTTTCCGGTGTTTGCCAAGTTCCAGGGGGTGTTGCAGCAATGGCTGGTCGAGAGCCTGATTCCCGAGGCCATCGCCCGTCAGGTGCTCAGCTACCTGACACAGTTTGCCGGCAAGGCCAGCCGCCTGGGCGGCGCCGGTTTTGCCGCCTTGCTGACCAGCGCGCTGGCCTTGATGCTGACGATTGACCACACGCTCAACAGCATCTGGCGCGTGCGCCGCAAGCGACCCCTGGGGCGACGGGTGGCGGTGTATTGGGCGGCGATGACACTGGGGCCGCTGGCGCTGGGCTTGAGTTTGAGCCTGACGTCGTACGCGCTGTCGGCCTCGCGCGGCGTGGTTTCCGTCTTACCCGGCGGCGTCTCTTTACTGCTTGATGTGTTGCAGTTTGGCTTGCTCGCCTGGGGCCTGGCGGCGCTGTACCACTTTGTGCCTAACACCGCGGTGCGTTGGCGCCACGCCTGGGCCGGCGGGCTGTTTGTGTCGGCCGGTTTCGAGTTGG
>JBBIGT010000135.1:0-5300 GCA_037447395.1 Comamonadaceae bacterium
ACTTGGGCTACGGCCTCACTCCAGGCTTGCTGGTCGTCGATCAAATGCTCTATATTTTGCAGCACCTCGCGCTTGCCCTGCTTGCACTGGAGGCCGATTTTCTCTAAATCATCAAACGTGCTGGCGTCGTCAAGCTCCTCGCGCCACTGCATTTGTTGCATTAAAAAAGTCGCCGGCATCGCGGTGTTGCTCTCGGCATTGACCGGCGTGCCGTGCAGTTCACACAGGTAGGCGGCGCGCTTGAGCGGGTCCTTCAGGCGCTGATAGGCTTCGTTGATGCGCACCGACCATTGCATCGCCACGCGCTGCGCGGCGGCGCCCTGGTCGGCAAACTTGTCCGGGTGCGCCTGGCGCTGCAGGTCTTTCCAGGTGGTGTCAATCTGCGCGCGGTCCTGCGCGAAGCGCTGCGGCAAACCGAACAGCGTGAAATCATCAGACTGTAGGTTCACACGCGGAACGACTCGCCGCAGCCGCAGCGGTCACGCTCTTTGGGGTTGTTGAATTTGAAGCCTTCGTTGAGGCCTTCACGGACAAAGTCGAGCTCGGTGCCGTCAAGATAAGCAAAGCTCTTGGGATCGACCAGCACCTTGACGCCAAAGCCTTCAAAAACCATGTCTTCCGGGCCGATCTCGTCGACGTACTCGAGCTTGTAGGCCAGCCCGGAACACCCGGTGGTTTTGACGCCCAGGCGCACGCCCACGCCCTGGCCGCGTTTGGTCAGGTAGCGATTGACGTGGCGGGCAGCGGCTTCGGTCAGCGTAACGGCCATGATTTCAGATCAACTTCAAAAGAAACGGGTCGCCCGCGTCACGAGCGGCCCACGATTGCGCCTCAGGCGCTCTGCTCTGCCGTGTGCTTTTGGCGGTAGTCGTTGACCGCCGCCTTGATGGCATCCTCAGCCAGAATCGAGCAGTGGATTTTGACAGGTGGCAGCGCCAATTCTTCGGCGATCTGGCTGTTTTTCAGCTCAGCCGCCTGCGCCAGCGTCTTGCCCTTGACCCATTCGGTCACCAGCGAGCTCGACGCGATGGCCGAGCCGCAACCGTAGGTCTTGAAGCGGGCGTCCTCGATCACGCCGGTTTCCGCGTTGACCTTGATCTGCAACTTCATCACGTCGCCGCACGCCGGCGCGCCGACCATGCCGGTACCGACCGATTCGTCGCCCTTGTCAAACGAGCCGACGTTGCGCGGGTTTTCGTAGTGATCAACCACTTTGTCTGAATAAGCCATTTTGATTACTCCTTTAATGGGCCGCCCATTGAATGGTGCTGATATCGACGCCGTCTTGGTACATCTCCCACAACGGACTGAGCTCACGCAAGCGCGCGACGTTTTCGGTGATGGTCTGGATGGCGTAGTCGATTTCCGCCTCGGTCGTCCAGCGGCCAATCGTCATGCGCAAGCTGCTGTGCGCCAGCTCGTCGCTGCGGCCCAGCGCACGCAGCACGTAGCTGGGCTCCAGGCTGGCCGATGTACAGGCGGAACCACTGGAAACGGCCAAGCCCTTGATCCCCATGATCAGCGATTCGCCTTCGACGTAGTTGAAGCTGATGTTGAGGTTATGCGGCACGCGCTGCGTCAGGTGCCCGTTGACGAACACCTGATCGATGCGCGTGAGTCCTTTGACCAGGCGATCGTGCATGGCCTGGATGCGCGGCAACTCGGCGGCCATTTCTTCACGGGCAATGCGGTAGGCCTCGCCCATGCCGACGATCTGGTGCGTCGGCAGCGTGCCGCTGCGCATGCCGCGCTCGTGGCCGCCACCGTGCATTTGCGCCTCAATGCGCACGCGCGGCTTGCGCCGCACGAACAACGCGCCGATTCCTTTGGGGCCGTAGGTTTTGTGCGAGGTCAGGCTCATCAGGTCGACCGGCAACTGGCTCAAGTCAAACGCCACCCGGCCGGTGGCCTGCGCCGCGTCGACGTGAAAAATCACGCCTTTTTCTCGGCACACGGTGCCTAGCGCAGCGATGTCCTGGATCACGCCGATTTCGTTGTTGACGAACATGACGCTGGCGACAATGGTGTCGGGCCGGATCGCCGCCTTGAAGGCGTCCAGGTTGACCAGGCCGTCCTCCTGCACGTCTAGGTAGGTCACATCAAATCCCTGACGCTCCAGCTCGCGGCAAGTGTCCAGCACCGCTTTGTGCTCGGTCTTGACGGTGATGATATGTTTGCCCTTGGTCTGATAAAAGTGCGCCGCGCCCTTGAGCGCCAGGTTGTCGGACTCGGTGGCACCGCTGGTCCAGATGATTTCACGCGGGTCGGCGCCGACCAGCGCGGCAACTTGCTCGCGCGCCGTCTCGATGGCCTTTTCCGCTTCCCAGCCCCAGGCGTGGCTGCGCGAGGCCGGGTTGCCAAAGTGCTCGCGCAACCACGGAATCATGGCGTCGACGACGCGCTGATCGCACGGGTTGGTGGCGCTGTAGTCCATGTAGATCGGGAAATGCGGGGTGGTGCTGTCCATGTTCAGGCTCGGTTAAAACGGGAAAGTCGAAACGAAAAAGAGCGGCAACTTACATCTTGGCAAACGACGCACCCAGCGCGAAAACCGAGTTGGGCGCGTTGACACGAATCGGTTTGAGCGCCGGCGCGCTGGCGATGGCGCGCTTGAGCGTCGGCTTTTCTTCGAGTTCATAGCCCTTGGCCAGCTGGTCGTCGACCAGTTTTTGCAGACTGACCGACTCAAGAAATTCGACCATCTTGGTGTTGAGCGTAGCCCACAAGTCGTGCGTCATGCAGCGGGCGCCCTCGCCCAGGCAGTTTTCTTTGCCGCCACACTGGGTGGCGTCGAGCGGCTCGTCGACCGAGGTGATGATCTCGGCCACCGAAATATCTCGCGGCGACTTGGCCAAGGTGTAGCCGCCACCGGGCCCGCGCGTCGACTCAACCAGCGCGTGCCGGCGCAGTTTGCCAAACAACTGCTCCAGGTAGGACAGCGAAATTTGCTGGCGCTGGCTGATCGCCGCCAGCGTCACCGGACCGGCGCTCTGGCGCAGGCCCAGATCAATCATGGCGGTAACGGCAAAACGGCCTTTGGTGGTGAGACGCATGACAAGCTCCAGACAAAAAATTGAACACAGTTCGGTTGGCCATCAGGACGACGCGTCATCGACGGGTTGGCGCAAGTATAACGAAAAACCGAGTATTTTTGTCGGATTAATAGACCAGGCGGTAACTTTATAAGGTTATTCAAAGAATTGAATCAAATTTTATAGCTGTCGGTGCTTGTATAGACTGGGCTAGAGGCCAATTTTTATTAATATTTTTAAGTGTCTGCAGGCAGCCCGTCATCGTGCCCACTGGCGCCAAACGCCTGCGCTTTCAGGAGGGTCAGCTGGTCACGCACGCGCGCCGCCTGTTCAAACTCCAGGTTGCGGGCGTGCTCAAACATCTGCTTCTCCAACCGTTTAATTTGCCGGGAAACGTCTTTCTCGCTCATGTCCTCGACCTGCGCCCGCGCCAACGCTTCGCGTTCCAGCTTTTCTGCTTCCTTGCCAGCTTTTTCGCTGTAAACGCCATCGATCAAGTCGCGGACTTGTTTGACGATCGAACGCGCCGTGATGCCGTGCGCGGCGTTGTGCGCCAATTGTCTGGCGCGGCGGCGCTGCGTTTCACCAATGGCCCGCTGCATCGAGTCGGTACGGTGATCGGCGTACAAAATAGCCCGGCCGTTGACGTTGCGGGCAGCGCGGCCAATGGTCTGGATCAGTGAGCGCTCGGAGCGCAAAAAGCCCTCCTTGTCGGCGTCGAGAATCGCCACAAGCGACACCTCGGGAATATCCAGCCCCTCACGCAGCAGGTTGATGCCGACCAGCACGTCGAAGGCGCCCAGGCGCAGGTCGCGGATGATCTCGACGCGCTCGACGGTGTCGATATCGCTGTGCAGATAGCGCACCTTGACGCCGTTTTCACTCAGGTAATCGGTCAGTTGCTCGGCCATGCGCTTGGTCAGCGTCGTCACCAACACGCGCTCGTGCCGGTCGACGCGGTCGCGGATTTCCTGCAGCACGTCGTCGACTTGCGCTGTGGCTGGGCGCACCTCCACCTCAGGGTCAACCAGGCCGGTCGGGCGCACCAGTTGTTCGACGACTCGGCCCGAATGGTCTTTTTCCCACTGCGCCGGCGTCGCTGACACCAGAATGACTTGGCGCATGCGCGCCTCGAATTCCGCGAACTTCAGCGGCCGGTTGTCCAGCGCGCTGGGCAAACGAAAACCGTAATCGACCAGCGTCTGCTTGCGCGAACGGTCGCCGTTGTACATGCCGCCGAACTGGCCGATCAGCACGTGGCTCTCGTCGAGAAACATCAGCGCGTCCTTGGGCAGGTAGTCGGTCAGCGTGGCCGGCGGCTCTCCGGGCGCGCTGCCGCTCAAATGGCGCGAATAGTTTTCAATGCCTTTGCAGTGGCCCACTTCACTGAGCATTTCCAGATCAAACCGGGTGCGCTGCTCGATGCGCTGCGCCTCGACCAACTTGCCTTGCGACACAAACGCCTGGATGCGCTCGGCCAGCTCACTTTTGATCGCTTCCACCGCAGATAAAACCTGCTCGCGCGGCGTCACGTAATGACTGCCAGGGTACACGGTGAAGCGCGGAATCTGCTGCCGTATGCGCCCGGTCAGCGGGTCGAACAGTTGCAGGCTCTCGATCTCGTCGTCGAACAGCGCCACGCGCAGGGCCATCTCGGAGTGCTCGGCCGGAAAGATGTCGATGGTGTCGCCGCGCACGCGAAACGCGCCACGCGAAAAATCAATGTCGTTGCGCTGGTACTGCATGCGCACCAGTTGGGCGATCATGTCGCGTTGGCTAAAGCGGTCGCCCGCGCGCAAGGTCATCACCATCTGGTGGTACGCCTCCGGCTGGCCGATGCCGTAGATCGCCGATACCGTGGCGACGATCACCACGTCGCGCCGTTCCAGCACGCTTTTGGTGCAAGACAGGCGCATTTGCTCGATGTGCTCGTTGATCGCCGAATCTTTTTCAATGAACAAATCGCGTTGCGGAACGTAGGCTTCGGGCTGGTAGTAGTCGTAATAACTGACAAAGTATTCGACCGCGTTGTGCGGGAAAAACTCGCGGAACTCGCTATACAGCTGCGCCGCCAGCGTCTTGTTGGGCGCAAAAACGATCGCCGGCCGGCCCAGCCGGGCGATGACGTTGGCCATGGTGAAAGTTTTGCCAGAGCCGGTGACGCCCAGCAGTGTCTGAAAGACTTCCCCGTCCTGCACGCCTTCGACCAGCTGATCGATCGCCTCGGGCTGATCACCGGCCGGCGGGTACGGCTGGTACAGCTCAAAC
>JBBIGT010000136.1:0-5285 GCA_037447395.1 Comamonadaceae bacterium
CAATCTGCCGTATGTAACGGCGGACGCCACCGGGCCGAAGCACCTCAACATCAAACTGACGCGTGCCAAGCTTGAAGCGCTGGTTGAAGAGTTGATCGAGCGCACCATTGCGCCGTGCCGCACCGCGCTGAAAGACGCCGGCGTGAGCGCCGCTGACATCAACGACGTGATCCTGGTCGGCGGCATGACCCGCATGCCCAAGGTGCAGGAAAAAGTCAAGGAACTCTTTGGCCGCGAACCGCGCAAAGACGTCAATCCCGACGAAGCCGTCGCCGTTGGCGCTGCCATTCAAGGCCAGGTGCTCTCGGGCGACCGCAGCGACGTGCTGTTGCTCGACGTGACGCCGTTGAGCCTGGGCATCGAAACCCTGGGTGGTGTGATGACCAAGATGATCGCCAAGAACACGACCATCCCGACCAAGTTTGCGCAGACCTTTTCGACGGCCGACGACAACCAGCCGGCGGTGACGATCAAGGTCTACCAGGGCGAACGCGAGATGGCCTCGGGCAACAAGTTGCTCGGCGAGTTCAACCTCGAGGGCATCCCGCCGGCCGCGCGTGGCGTGCCGCAGATCGAGGTGTCGTTTGACATCGACGCCAATGGCATCCTGCACGTCGGTGCCAAGGATAAAGGCACCGGCAAGGAAAACAAGATCACCATCAAGGCCAACTCAGGCCTGTCCGAGGCCGAAATTCAACAGATGGTCAAGGATGCCGAGATCAACGCCGCCGACGACAAGAAAAAACTTGAGATCGTGCAAGCCAAAAACCAGGGCGAAGCCACCGTGCACAGCGTCAAGAAGAGCCTGACCGAGTACGGCGACAAGATCGACGCGGCTGAAAAAGAAAGAATCGAAGCCGCCATCAAGGATCTGGAAGCGGCGCTCAAGGGTGACGACAAATCGGCGATCGACGACAAGAGCGCCGCGCTGATGACCGCCAGCCAGAAGCTTGGCGAAAAAATGTACGCCGACATGCAGGCCAAGCAAGCCACCGAAGGCGCGGCCGACACCGCTGGCGCGCAAGCTGAGCCGCAGGCCAGCGCCACGCAAGACGACAATGTGGTCGACGCCGAAGTAAAAGAAGTCAAGAAGCCCTAAGTGCTCATCCGGGCGCTGTTTTGACACAGGCTAGACACGCCGCGTTGGCCACCTCCAGGGTGCAACGCGGCGTTTGCATTGAATTGAGGCACACGTAGACCATGTCGAAAAAAGACTATTACGAAACGCTGGGGGTTCCCAAGAACGCCTCGGACGAAGAAATCAAGAAGGCTTATCGCAAACAAGCGATGAAGCATCACCCTGACCGCAACCAGGGCGACGCTGCCAAAGCGGCCGAAGAAAAATTCAAGGAGGCCAAAGAAGCCTACGAGATGCTCTCTGACCCGCAAAAGCGCGCGGCTTACGACCAGCACGGCTTTGCCGGCGTCGACCCGAACATGCGCGGTGGCCCGGGCGGTGCCGACGCCTACGGGGGGTTTGCCGAAGCCTTTGGCGACATTTTTGGTGACATGTTCGGCCAGCAACGCGGCCGCGCCGGCGGCCGCCAGGTCTACCGTGGCGGCGACCTCAGTTACGCCATGGAAATCACGCTCGAAGAAGCGGCGCGCGGCAAGGATGCGCAAATTCGCATCCCCAGTTGGGACAACTGCGACACCTGCCACGGCAGTGGCGCCAAACCCGGCACGCAGGCCAAAACCTGCGGCACCTGCGGTGGCACCGGCGCGGTGCAAATGCGTCAGGGCTTTTTCAGCGTCCAGCAAACCTGCCCAACGTGCCGCGGCACAGGCAAGGTGATTCCCGAACCGTGTCCGGCGTGCCATGGCCAGGGCAAGATCAAAAAGCAGAAAACGCTCGAAGTAAAAATCCCCGCCGGCATCGACGCCGGCATGCGCATTCGCAGCGCCGGCAACGGCGAGCCCGGCACCAACGGCGGCCCGGCGGGTGACCTGTACATCGAGATCCGCGTCAAAAAGCACGACATTTTCGAGCGCGACGGCGATGACCTGCATTGCTCGGTACCGATCAGCATCATCACCGCCACGCTCGGCGGCGAGATCGACGTGCCGACGCTGGCCGGCAAGGCGGCCATCGACATTCCCGAGGGCACGCAGACCGGCAAACAGTTCCGCCTGCGCGGTAAAGGCATCAAGGGCGTGCGCTCCAGTTACCCGGGCGACCTGTATTGCCACATCGTCGTCGAAACGCCAGTGAAGTTGACCGAGCACCAGCGCAAACTGCTGCGTGAACTTGACGAGTCGCTCAAAAAAGGCGGCGCCAAGCATTCACCCACGGGTGACAGCTGGACCGACCGGCTGAAGCGCTTTTTTAGCTGACGACGGCGCCCCAGCATACGCCCCCCGCGCACGCGGCTTTGCCGCACAATGAGACCCGGCCGACGCCTGTCGACCGGGTCTTTTTTTTAAGGGGGTTTGCGATGAGCGTCACCATCACCTTTCTCGGCGGAGCCTGCACCGTCACCGGCTCCAAGTACCTGGTGCGGCACGACGGCAAATGCCTGCTGGTCGACTGCGGGCTGTTTCAGGGCTACAAGCAACTGCGCCTGCGCAACTGGTCGCCGCTGCCGGTGGCGCCCAACCAGATTGACGCCGTGATCCTGACGCACGCGCACTTGGACCACAGCGGCTACCTGCCCTTGCTGGTCAAAGAGGGCTTTGCCGGCCACGTCTACGCCAGCGCCGGCACGCGTGACCTGTGCCGCATCCTGTTGCCCGACAGCGGCCATATCCAGGAGGAAGACGCCGCCTTTGCCAACCGCCACCAGACCACCAAACACGACACCGCGTTGCCGTTGTACACGCGCCAGGACGCACTCGACGCCCTGCCCTTCCTCAAGGCGGTGGCCTTTGACAGGGCCTTCAGCCCGCTCCCCGGTTGGAAGGTCACCTTGTCGGCAGCCGGACACATCTTGGGGGCATCCAGCGTGCTGCTGGAGGTAGCCGGACGGCGCATCCTGTTCTCTGGCGATCTGGGACGCCCCGACGACCTGATCATGAGCCCGCCCGACGACGCACCGCAGGCCGACACGGTGCTGATCGAATCCACCTACGGCGACCGCAGCCATCCGGTGGAGGACGTACTTGCCGAACTGGCGCCGGCCTTGCAACGCGTGGCCAAGCGCGGCGGCGTGGCGGTGTTGCCAGTATTTGCTGTGGGCCGGGCGCAAGCGGTGCTGCACGCCATTCACCTGCTCAAGCTCAAGGGCGAGCTGCCGCGATCGCTGCCGGTATTTCTCGACAGCCCGATGGCCGTGCACACCACCCACCTGTTTGAAAGCCACCTGGGCGAGCACCGCCTGAGCCAGGCCGACAGCCGGGCGCTAACGCACAACGCCACCATGGTCAACAGCACCGACGAGTCCAAGGCGCTGGCCAGCCGCCACGGGCCGATGGTCATCCTGTCGGCCAGTGGCATGGCCACCGGCGGGCGCGTGCTGCATCACCTGTCGCATTACGCCGGCGACCACCGCAACATGATCATCCTGACCGGCTACCAGGCGCCTGGCACGCGCGGCGCCACGCTGGCCAGCGGCGCCAAGACCGTGCGCATTTACGGGCGCGACGTCGCCGTCAACGCCGAAGTGGTGCAACTGCAATCGGCCTCGGCGCACGCCGACGCCAACCAGCTGCTGGCCTGGCTGCAAACCATGCCTCAAGCACCCGACCAGGTCTACGTGGTGCACGGCGAGGCCGAGGCGGCCGACACGCTGCGCGGGCGCATCAAGCGCGAACTTGGGCTGCGCGCGCTGGTGCCGGAACAGGGTTCAACCTGGCCCACCTAAACCCAAAGCTGTGTTTCAAAAGCTACTTTAATAGTAGCTATCTACCCTTTTACTATAAGGGCTAGATGCCATTTTTATTTGACATTTCGAACAGCCGTACGCGCGCTGCCGCGTACTCGCGCTTGAGTCGCGCCACCAGCTCTGCGGTGCCCTGCACCGACGTCACCGCAGCAATGCCTTGACCACAGCCCCAGATATCTTTCCAGGCTTTGGTTCGGTCGCCGCCAAAGTTCATCTTGCTCGGGTCGCTCGCGGGCAGGTGCTCGGGGTCCAACCCGGCGGCACGAATGCTCGGTGCCAGGTAGTTGCCGTGCACGCCGGTAAACAGGTTGCTGTAGATGATGTCGTCGGAGCTGCCGTCAACAATGGCTTGCTTGTAAGCGTCCGCCGCGCGCGCCTCGTGCGTGGCAATGAAAGCCGAGCCGATGTAGGCAAAGTCTGCCCCCATGGCTTGCGCGGCCAGCACCGCGTCGCCGGTGGCAATTGATCCGCTCAACGCCAGCGGGCCGTCAAACCACTGGCGGATTTCCTGCACCAGCGCAAACGGGCTTTTCACGCCGGCGTGACCGCCCGCGCCGGCGGCCACCGCGATCAGGCCGTCGGCGCCCTTCTCAATGGCCTTGTGTGCGTGGCGGTTGTTGATGACGTCGTGCAACACCACGCCGCCGTAACTGTGCGCCGCGGCGTTGACGTCTTCGCGTGCGCCCAGGCTGGTGATGATGATCGGCACCCGGTACTTGACGCACAAGGCCATGTCATGTTCGAGCCGTTCATTGCTCTTGTGCACGATCTGGTTGATGGCAAACGGCGCCGCCGGCGCCTCGGGGTGCGCTGCGTTGTAGGCCCTCAAGCCCTCGGTGATCTCGATCAGCCAGTCTTCGAGTTGCGCGGCCGGGCGTGCGTTCAGCGCCGGCATCGCCCCCACCACGCCACTGGTGCACTGGGCCAACACCAACTTGGGGTTGCTGATGATGAACAGCGGCGAGCCGATCACCGGGAACGGCACGGCATTCAAGGGGGCTGGCAAAGGGCGCATCCGGATACTTTGTGATTTATAAATAAAAATAGCCGCTAGCCCTTACAAATAAAGCGCTAGCAGCTATGCTTTGTGCAGCATTTAGCCGCTCGGTTTGGCGCCTTGGTCAACTCAGAAGGCGTCCACCGGCAGGGCATTCACTGCGGCAGCGCCGTCAACAATGCTGTCGCGCAGACCTGGCACCTTGGTCAGGATGTGGTCGGCGTAGAAACGCGCGGTGCTGATCTTGGCCTGCATGAACGCCACATCATTGCCCATGGCCACCTGCTCTTGCGCCACCAGCAAGGCGCGCGCCATCTGCCAGCCGGCCATCAGGTTGCCGCTGAGCATCAGGTACGGGACGCTGCCAGCGAACACCTCGTTCGGATGCGCTTTGGTGTTGCCCGCGACAAAGTCCACCACGTCGATGAACGCCAGCCGTGCCGCGGCCAGGCGCTTGGCTGGTCGAT
>JBBIGT010000137.1:0-5221 GCA_037447395.1 Comamonadaceae bacterium
GAAGTCTCCACAAGTTGGTGAGTTGAATGGCCTCTCCGGCAGCGGCTTGTGCGCTAGCAGGAGTGGGCGCACTGTAGAGAAAACCGGCTTTCGAACGGCTTTCAGAAAAATCGCCAAAACACTAGGGGAAACCCGTAGTCAGACGCTGACCTCGGCATTGCTGTCCAGCGGTACGGGCAGCACGATGGTCACTGTCAGGCCATGGCCGTGGGCGCCGGCGCTGACGGTCAGCCGACCGCCCAGGCGCTCGGCGATCGAGCGCACGATCGCCAGCCCCAGGCCAGAGCCGGGTTGCGCCACGTTGCTGCCGCGAAAGAATCGGTCGCCGGCGCGCGCCAGATCGGGCGCGCTCAGGCCCGGGCCGTTGTCAACGACGCTGAGCACGCAAGCGCCGGCGCCGTAGTCGACACGCACCGTCACTTGCGCGCCCGGTGGGCAATAGCGCAAGGCGTTGTGCAGCAGGTTGGACAAGGCTTCTTTCAGCATCGCCGCATTGCACAGCACGGCTTGCGCCGCCACGGCCGGCTCAAAGCCCAGGTCGATCTGGCGTTCGCGCGCCTGCGCCCACCAGGCGCGCGTCACCTCTTCAGCCAACGCGTTAACGTCGACCGGCGTCAATTCGACTTGCGCGCTGTCGACGCGCGCCAGCGCCAGCATCTGGTTGGTCTGGCGCACGGTTTCTTCGAGCTGCGCCTTGATGGCCATCAGCGCCTCACGCTGCCCGGCCGGATCACTCTCGCGCAGGGCAAAGCCGACCTGGGTGGCCAGCGTCGTCAGCGGCGTGCGCAACTGGTGCGAGGCGTCGTCGACAAAGCGCTGGCGCGCCTCGGTGTGTTGGCGGTTGCGCTCGATGTGAAAGTTGATCGCCTCGACCAGCGGCTGCACGTCGGCAGGAATGCCTTGCGTCGACACCGGCGTCATGTCCTGCACGGCGCGCGCCTGCACGGCACTGCGCAGGCGCGTCAACGGGCGCAGCGCCCAGCCGACCGCCAGCACCATCAAGCTGGTGGCGACAAAAAGCAGCAGCACGTCGCGCGCCACCGCCTGCAGCACCAGGGCGCGCGTGAAGGCCTGGCGCGACTCGAGCGTCTCGGCCACCTGGATGACCAGCCGCTGGCCCGCCGCCTGGCCGCCCAGCGGCTGATCGATCACCCGGGCGTAAGCGCCGACGCGCACCGGCTCGTCAAAGTACACCGCGTCCATGAAGCGCGGCTGGCCAGTGACCAGCACGCCCGGTGGCAGCGGCAAATCGGCGTTGCCAATTTCGACCAGCCCGCTTTCCGTGGCCACGCGATAGTACACATGACCGCTGGCGGTGAGCTCAAAAAACTCGAGCATTCGGTACGGCAGCTCGACGCCCAGGCCGCCGCTGGCCGTTGAAATGTTGGCGTCCATCGACTTGATGGCGCCCAACAGCGAGCGGTCATAGGCGGCGTTGGCGGCGTCCACCGCGGTGCGCCAGGTCTGCCAGATTTCCGCCGCCGCCACCAGCACCAGCCCCGGCACCAGCAGCAACAACAGCGAGCGGCGCAAACTTAACGAATGCAGGCGTTGCAGCATCAGGCGCCACTTTCCAGCACGTAGCCCAGGCCGCGCAACGTGCTGATGCGCACCGGGCTGCCGGCCAGGCGCTTGCGCAGGCGGTGCACCAGCACCTCGACCGCCTCGGGGTGCACGTCCTGCTCGTCAGAGAAAACTCGCTCGATAATTTCCTGCTTGGACAGCGGCTGGTTGCTGTGCTGGATGAGTGCCAGCAGCGCTGCGTGCTCGCGCGGCGTCAGCGCCAGCGGCTGGTGATTCAGCGTGAACAGTTTGCTGCCGGCGTCGTAGTGCAGCGCGCCGCAGGCCAGCCGCGGGTGCTCGCTGCCGCGGGCACGGCGAATCAACGCCAGCAGGCGGGCCTCCAGCTCGGCCAACTCGAACGGTTTGGCAAGAAAGTCATCGGCGCCTTCGTGCAGCGTGGTCACACGTTCCTTGAGCGAATCGCGCGCCGTCAGGATCAACACTGGCAAGCGGTGGTCGGCCTGGCGGAGGTTAGCCAGTACGTCGTGGCCGTCCAGCCCCGGCAGACCCAGGTCCAGAATCAGCGCGTCGTAGCGCGTGGCCTTGAGCGACACGCGCACCATGCGCCCGTCGTTGACCCAGTCGACCTGAAAGTCGCTTTGCTCCAACGCCTTGACCAGCCAGTTGGCCAATTCGCCCTCGTCTTCAGCCAGCAGGATACGCATACATTTATTTGAATCGGGTGGCGACAAATTTGGACACCTGTGGGCCAAACACCAGCACCATCAAGAAGCGCGCCAGTTGCATGGCCATGACGAAGCCAGCGTCGACGGCGCTGGTGGCGGCAATCACCACCACCGAGTCGGCGCCACCGGGGCTGGACGCCAGGTACGCCGTCATCGGGTCGATGTGCGCCACCTCGGTCAGCACCACGGCAATCACCACGCCGACGCCCATCAGCACGACGATTGAGGCAAACACCTGCGGCAAGGCGCGCAGCGCGTGCAACAAAATGGCGTGGGTAAAGCGCAGGCCAATGCTCCAGCCAATCATCGCGTAGGCCAGCGCCAGCAGGACCTCTGGCAGTTCGATCACCAGCACACCAGTGGCCTGCAGCACGGTGCCGAGCAACAGCGGCACGACCATCGGCCCACCGGGGATGCGCAGGCGCTGCGCCAGCAAAGCACCACCAAAGGCCAGCGCCACCGTCCAGCCGACGTTGTGCACGTTACTTAACAGCCACCAACCACCGGCGCTGGCCACCGACGCCGTGCTGTGCCCGGCAAACAGCCGCGCCACTAACGCCGCGGTGGCAGTGACCACCGCCACGCGCAGGTACTGCATGAACGCCACCAGGCGAACGTCAGCGCCGTAGGCTTCGGCCATCACCACCATCGCCGAGGCGGCGCCCGGCGCCAGCCCCCAGACCGCCGTGGTACCGGGGAAAACCTGACGGCGCATCATGATCCAGCCAAGCACCGCGCTGGCCACAATCACCGAGCCGGTGGCCAGCAGGAAGATCGGCCAGCCGCCGGCCACCCGCTGCAGCGCTGCGGGCTGCAGGCTGTGCGCCATCAGGCACCCCAACACCCCTTGCGCCAACGCAAACCAGGGGCTGGCCACGTGCAACTGCACGTCGCGCGAAGACAACCAGATGCCTGCGGCCATGCAGCCCAGCAAGACACCGGCGGGCAGATGCACGGCGGTGAACAACCACGCCAGCAGCGCGCTCAATGGCAGCAGAACAGACCACCACAGCAGTGGGCGTTGTTGGAGCAGGTGGGTCAGCATAGAGGGGGAGGAATATGCCACAGCCAAGCCTGACTGAGCAGATTTGCGCTGGCATGGTGACTGCGCGGTGGTGCTGGGCGAGAACTTTGCGCTCGGCATTGGTCAAGGCCGGCACTGCGCTGGACGACAACAGATCAGAAGCTGCAGACGGTGGCTGTATGCGTCAGGCTTACGCCACCACAGTCATGCGCTGCACCAGCGGGCGCGGCTGCTGCGCGGCCTGCCACAGGTCCGCACTGGTGCCCAGCAAATCCGACAGGCGCAGCGCAATATCGGCAGAAATGCCGGCGTGCCCGTGCAAGATGCGCGACAGGTAGGCTCGGGTGACGCCAAGCTGGGTCGCCGCCTGCGTGACACTGGCCCCGGCCAGACCGCCTTTGAGTGGGTACAGCTCCCGGCTTGGCACGGCCATGTCTTGTGGCGCCGTCGCTTGATCCAGCGAGCCCGACTGAAACCGCAGGCGCTGGGCATGGTCGGGGCGAATATCAGCCTTGCTGCCCTTGCAAAAAAAAGCCTCAAGGCTTTTGTGCTGGAAACTGCGATTCATGTGGCATCGTATACAACATGTACACGATTTTCCAAATCACAGGAAGGTGGCCGTGTGAACCGATGACATGCCATAGAAGTGCACAACATTTTCATGCGGCAGCGCCATGCACCTTGGCAAAGGCCAGGATCACTTCGCGGATCAGTTTGCGCTGCGGAGCTGGCAGTTGCAGGTAGGCGTCGAAGGTTTCACGTTCCAGGTAGCCAATGCCTTCGTCCCAGCGCTGCCGATGTTGCTGGACTTTGCCCGCCTGCGCCCGCTAGCGACTACGGCGCTGCAACAACGCCTGCTTTAAACCTAAAAAGTGGCGGTAGCCCAATTACAACAAGCGCAGATAGCTATTATGTAAATAGCAAAAAAACAATTGGTCGCGCGCCAGTGTGATGGCCGCGCTGACTAACACGCTGTCACAGCGTCAATTTTCGAACACAAGTCGTTCAAAAAATTCAATGCCACCGGCTCGACTTGTCTCTACCATTGCCCACCCTCATCCGCAGCCTCGCCATGGACACCGCATTGCAACAATTGATCGACCAGATTCGCGCTGCCGCCGCGGCCAAGACGCCACTGACCGTGCGCGGCCACGGCAGCAAGAACTTTTATGGCAACGCCGCACGCCCGCCCAACGTGCTCGACACCCGCGCCTACCGCGGCATCGTCAGCTACGAGCCGACCGAATTGGTGGTGAGCGTGCGCGCCGGCACACCGCTGGTCGAGCTGGAAGCGGCGCTGGCCGAGCAGGGCCAATGCCTGGCGTTTGAGCCGCCGCGCTTTGCCACGCCCGGCGCCGCCGGTCTTGGCACCTGCGGCGGTATGGTCACCGCCGGCCTGAGTGGCCCGGCGCGCGCCAGCGTCGGCAGCGTGCGCGACTTCATGTTGGGCGTGCACATGGTCAACGGCCGCGGCGAAGAGCTGATCTTTGGCGGCCAGGTGATGAAAAACGTCGCTGGCTACGACGTTTCAAGGCTGCTGGCGGGCACCCTCGGCACGCTGGGGCTGTTGACCGAAATTTCTCTGAAAGTGCTGCCCGTGGCGCCGGCCGAGGCGACGCTGGTGTTTCAGCTCGACCAGGCCAGCGCGTTGGCGCAGTTGCACCGCTGGGGCGGCCAACCCTTGCCCTTGAACGCCAGTTGCTGGGTGCGCGACGAGACCACTCCGGGCGCGCCCGAGCTGCTGTTCGTGCGCCTGCGCGGGGCGCTGGCGGCGGTGGAATCCGCGGTGAAGAAAATGACGCAGGACGTGCCGGGTCAGCGCATGGACAACGCACAGGCCATGCCCGACTGGGCCGCTTGCCGCGACCAGCGGTTGCCGTTTTTTGCCGCACCGCCGAGCAGCAGCGAGCCGCTGGCGCTGTGGCGCCTGAGCCTGCCACAAACCGCG
>JBBIGT010000138.1:0-5148 GCA_037447395.1 Comamonadaceae bacterium
GGCATCATTGCCTACGGCAAACTCGGTGGTAAGGAGCTGGGTTACGGCAGCGACCTCGATCTTGTTTTTGTTTTTGACGACGACGACGAGCGTGCGCCTGAGGTCTACGCCAGCCTGGTGCGCAAACTCATCAACTGGCTCACCGTCAAAACCGGCGAAGGCGACCTGTACGAGATCGACACCGCCTTGCGGCCCAACGGCAACGCCGGCCTGCTGATCACCAGCTTCGCGTCTTACGCCAACTATCAGCAGCAGCGCGGCTGCAACGCCGCCTGGACCTGGGAGCACCAGGCCATTACGCGGGCACGCTGCGTGCTGGGCGAGAGCGACCTGCGCCAGCGCTTCGACGATGTCCGTAACGCCGTGCTGACCGCCGAGCGCGATCGCTCGGCCTTGCGCGAACAGATTGCCGCCATGCGTGAGCGCGTGGCCAACGCCCATCCGGTCAGGGCCGAACGCTACGACATCAAGTACAGCGCCGGCGGCATGATGGACGCCGAATTCGTCATGCAATACCTGGTGCTGGCGCACGCCGGCGCGCAACCCGAACTACTGGCCAACGCCGGCAACATTGCGTTGCTGGAGCGCGCCGAAGCACTTGGCCTGCTGGCGCAAGGCGTCGGCCACGCCGCGGCCAGTGCCTACCGTCGCTTGCGACACTTCCAGCATCGCGCCCGCCTCAATGAGGCGACGGCACAGGTCGCCGGCGACGAGTTGGCCAGCGAGCGCCAGGCAATCCTGACCCTGTGGCACGCCGTTTTTTCTTCCTGAACCCACGCCACCAAGCACGCCATGAAGCAACCCGTTTTTCTCACTCTGACCCTGGCGCTGACTGCCAGCACGCTGCTGCTGGGCGCCTGCAGCAGCGGCAGCGGCGACCCGCACCCCGACAAGCTGATGACCAAACGCATCGCCATTTTCAAGAAGTTCACCAAGACGCTCGAGCCCATGGGGTTAGTGGCGCGCGACCGCCAAGACTACGTGAAAGCCGAGTTCGTCGAGCATGCCCAGGCCCTGCAGGCGCTGTCGACGCAACCCTGGGTCTATTTTTCAGCCGACGGCAACTACGCGCCCAGCCGGGCCATGCCGGAGATCTGGCAACAACCCGAGGTGTTCCAGAAGAGCAAAGACCGTTACCTGGCAGCCGTCGACGCACTTGTCGCAGTGGCCGGCAGCGCCGACATGCCAGCCATCAACGCCGCGGTCGACGCCGTACAAAAGAGTTGCAAGAGTTGCCACGACCAGTTCCGCAGCGAGACCGCGCGCCGCCAGTGAGGCGGTTTTATTGCCTGATTTTGCGCACCAGTGCCGTCGTTGAATAGCCGCTAACGAACGGCAGCGCCAACGCCCGGCCGCCCCACCGCTGCACCAGCGCCGTTTCGGGCAAGACGGCCATGTCGTAGTCGCCGCCTTTGACCAAAACGTCCGGGCGCACCTGGCCAATCAACCTCAGCGGCGTGTCTTCGTCAAACCAGGTCACCAGCGAGCTGCTGGCCAGCGCGGCAATCACGCAGGCCCGGTCCATCTCGTTGTTCAACGGGCGCTCAGGCCCTTTGCCCAATCGGCGCGCCGAGGCGTCGGTGTTCAGCGCCACCAGCAGACTGCCACCCAGGGCGCGCGCCTGCTCCAGATACAGCACGTGACCGCGGTGCACCACGTCGAACACACCGTTGGTGAACACCAGCGGCCGCGCCAGAGCAGCCAGCCGGGCGGCCAGATCGGCTGCTGGACACAGCTTGGAGTCGATCGACGCGGGTGCCTGAACAAAGGGGCGAACTGGCTGGGTTTGGTGCATGTATTGAATGCTATCAGGCGTCGGCCCTGCGCCTATCCTTGCGGGCCGCCTTGCTCGGCATAATGCCACCGCCATGAAGCTCATTCCTGTTGACGTCGACGCCATTCTGATCGGTCAGCCGCTGCCGTGCGCGCTGCGCGACCAAAACGGCGTGCTGTTGGCCAGCAAGGGTTTTCAAGTGGGCAGTCGCCAGGACCTGGAGCTGATGATCGGCCGGCGCAGCCAGATTTACATCGACTACGACCAGACCGACAACTTTCGCAAGGGCTATATCAACCGGCTGAACAACCTGGTGCTGCAAGACCGGGCGCTAGGGCAAATCGCCCGCGTGCAGGTGTCGCCTTACGACGCTCACCGCGACCGGGCCAGCGTCGACGTTCCCGACGAGCCCGACTGGATCAACCTGCAGAGTCAGGCGCATGCATTGCTGCGCGACCACCGGAGCGACACGTTCTTGCCGCGTCTGGAGCGACTGCAAGGCGAGCTTGAGCGGCTGACGCTGCGCAGCCCCGACGCCACCCTGTTTGCGTTGATTCAACTGGTTGGCGGCGAAATACAACGCTACAGCGCCACCCACGCCATGCTGGTGTGCGTGATTTGCAGCATCACCGCGCGCGACGTTTTGCACTGGCCTCCTGGCGAATGCGCCGCGCTGGCCAGCGCGGCGCTGACGATGAACCTCAGCATGACCGATTTGCAGGACCAACTGGTCACGCAACGCGAGCCGTTGACGCCGCAACAGCAGCGCCTCATTGAATCGCACGCGGCGCGCTCGGTCGACTTGTTGCAGCAAATCGGTGTCGTCAATGACCTGTGGCTGGAGGTGGTGTTGAACCACAACGCGGCAACGCCGGGGCGGCTGGCGCTGCGCGGCGACGGCCAGCGGCTGGCGCGCCTGATTCAGCGCGCCGACATGTTTGCCGCACGCTTGTCGCCGCGCGCTGGTCGCGTGCCGGCGTCACCCGGGGTGGCCATGCAGTCGTGCTATTTTGACGAACAGCGGCAAATCGACGAGGCCGGCGCGGCGCTGATCAAGGCGGTCGGCATCTACTCGCCGGGCACCTTCGTGCGTTTGATCACCCGCGAGATCGCCGTCGTCGTCAAGCGCGGCCTGAACACGACCATGCCGCGCGTGGCGGTGTTGATCAATCGCGAGGGCATGGCCACCGGCGAGCCCATCTTGCGAGACACCAGCCAGGCCGACTTTCGCATTCTTGCGAGCGTGCCGTTTCGCGAAGTCCGGGTCAACTTCAGCCTGGAGCGCCTGCTGACGATCGCCCGCCAGGTCGGCAACGACCGCCCCTGGTAAATCCCCCCCGCCTGATACGCACACCGAACACGATTGCGCCACGCGCAGGTCGGCCATTGACCTGCCCGCATTTGATCAAGCTGTTCGCCGCGCTGGGTGTGCCCACGGCCAAGTCGGACATGTCGTTTTCGGTGCAGCTACCCGCCGCTAACGGCCACGGCGCAGGTGCTGCAAGGCCAGCAGTGCTTTCTGACCTGGGAATTCCGGTTTTACTTCAAGGAATTTCAACGCGGCCAGGAGCAGGTGATTCGGGGTGCCAGCCATCTCGTGCTGTCCGCGGCCGGGCGCGTCACACTGCACCGCGACTATTGGGACGCGGCGAAAGAACTCTATGAAAAGCTACCGCTGGTCGGCAGCCTGATGCGCTGGCTGAAAAGGCGTGTTGGCTGAGGGCGCTCGGGCGAGCGTTCAGTTGAAGCTGCGGCTAGCCTGGAAGTCGGGCGTGCGTTTGGGCGTCCACCACGAACGCACGTTGGCAAAGATCGAACGGCAGCCGGTACAGCGGTATTGCCCGGTGGGCAACAAGGCGCCGCTTTGCGCGCGGTCAATCACCGGCTGGTAGCTGGTGGCGCCACAGTCGCGGCATTTGTAGACGGTTTTGTAGATGGGTTTGGAGAGGATCGCCATGGCGCCAACTGTAGCGGCGCGCAACGCGTTTGAAGTCGTTTTGAATGTAAGAGCGCGTAACGCTGCGCCCTGGCGATTTACAAAACTTCAGCACGGGCGCGTGTCGATAAAGCTCTGGCGCTGCATCAGCTTGTCCTGCAATTTGGCCAGGTTGGGGTATTGGCTGCGCCAGTCGATCTCGGGGAAACGAAAGTCCAGGTAACCCAGCGCCACGCCCACCGCAATGTCGGCCAGCGTCAAGTGGATGCCAGTACAAAACGGCTTGTCGCCCAGACCCTTGCTCATGGCCGCCAGGGCTGACTCGACCTTGCCCAACTGGCGGTCGATCCAGGCCTTGCAGCGCTGCGCCTTGGTGCGGCCGTCCCAGGCGGCCTCCAGACGCGCCAGGATGGCCGCATCAAGCACGCCGTCGGCCAGCGCCTCCCAGGTTTTGACCTCGGCGCGCTCACGCCCGGTGGCCGGGATCAACTTGCCCACCGGCGACATGGTGTCGAAGTATTCGACGATGACGCGCGAGTCAAAAATGGCCTCGCCGCCTTCCATGATCAAACACGGCACCTTGGCCAGCGGGTTGGACAAGCCAATGCTGGTGTCGGCCGACCAGACGTCTTCGAGCACGTAGTCGTAGTCGAGCTTTTTCTCGGCCATCACCACACGCACTTTGCGCACGTAGGGGCTGGTGTTCGATCCGATCAATTTCATGTTCATGCGCGGTCAGTCAAAGGTGATTGCGGCCATTCTATCGAGCGCCCATTGCCCGTGCTGACTCCGTCACCAACGAACAATAAATAGTAATTTGATATCGATATAGTAGTTTTAATTGTCTTGCTATATGACACGGCGTTTTCAACAATCGAGGCCCAATCTTTCAGCAAGGAGTCCATCATGAGCCAATCACCGACCCCCACCGGGCAATGCCCTTTTGCCCACGACGCCAGCACACCGGCACAGCGCAACCACGACTGGTGGCCCGGGCAACTGAACCTGGGCGTGCTGCACCAGCACACGCCAGCGGCCAACCCGCTGGGCGCCGACTTCGATTACGCCAAAGCCTTCACCCAATTGGACTACGCCGCACTCAAGGCCGACCTGCGCGCGTTGATGACCGACTCACAAGACTGGTGGCCGGCCGACTGGGGCCACTACGGTGGCCTGTTCATCCGCATGGCCTGGCACAGCGCTGGCACCTACCGCACAGCCGACGGCCGCGGCGGCGCCGGCAGCGGCAACCAGCGCTTTGCGCCGCTCAACAGCTGGCCCGACAACGGCAACCTGGACAAAGCGCGCCGGCTGCTGTGGCCCATCAAGCAAAAGTATGGCAATCACATTTCCTGGGCCGACCTGATGATTCTGGCGGGCAACGTGGCGCTGGAGTCGATGGGCTTCAAGACCTTTGGCTTTGGCGGCGGGCGCGTCG
>JBBIGT010000139.1:0-5144 GCA_037447395.1 Comamonadaceae bacterium
CTTTACGTTGACTGGCGCGTATTGCACCACGTTTGCCACATCTGGCGGTAGGCCGCTTCGAGCTGGCGGGTGATGTTGACGGGTTGCCAGTCTGGCGCGGTCATGCGTTGGCGCAAAGACTGCCGCAGCGCGGCCAGCCTGGGCAAATCCTGCGCGGTCTGGATGGCACAACGCAAGTAGCCATCTTCGTCGGTGGTGATGAACTGCGGCAAGCCAACGCGCGACAGCAACGACGCGCCAAAACGCGACACCGCGTGACGCCCGGCAAGCGTGATCACCGGCACGCCCATCCACAGCGAATGCAGGGTGGTGGTGCCGCCGTTGTACGGATAGGGGTCGAGTGCAATGTCGATGTGCTGGTGCAGCGCAAGGTAATCCAGCGTGGGCATTTGCGGCTTGAGAATCAACCGATCCGGCGCGATGCCGTGATGACCAAACAGGCCGGTGAGGCGCTGCGCAATCTCGGCGTCCACCACATTGCCAAGCAGCAAACACGAGCGTGGCACGGACTGCAGAATGCGCGCCCACAATGCCACCACTGCCGGGCCAATTTTGCTCAGCGTATTAAGCGAGGCAAAGGTGATCTCTCCAGTCGACAGCGCGGGCAGCGCATTGACCGCTGGGCACTGCAACTCGGGCTGGTAGGCAAAGCCGCCGTTAGGCAGTCGCATCAACGCTTCGCTGTGGTAGCGCTCGGTCAACCCTGGCGGGTCCATGAAGGCATCAGAAATACGGTAGTCCATCGCCGTCAGGCCGGTGCTGCCCTGGTAGCCGATCCACGTGGCTTGCACGGGTGCCGGCTTTCTGGCAAATACCAACAAGCGATTGAGCGCCGTGTGGCCGGACAAGTCAACAAGAATGTCAATGCCGTCTTGACGAATCTGCTGGGCTAACTGCTCGTCACTGTCGCCAATGCATACCCGCCAATGGTCGACGTGACCAGCGATGCGGTCGGTATAGGCGTCGCGCACGGTGTTGTTGCAATAGGCGTAAATCTCAAAGCGCGTCTTGTCATGATGTGCCAGGATCGGCTCAATGAAATAAGCCACCGCGTGCTGCCGAAGGTCGCCCGAGACATAGCCAATTTTGAGGCGCTTGCCAGAGTCTGCTGCATTGACGTGCGTCGGCCAATACGGTTTGAGAGGCGCTTCAAATCGTTGTGCAAAGCCTTGGTGTTCAGCAAAAATTTCTTCAGGCGTGTGGGTCGCCGAACTCTGCAACACAAACAGCAAATTGTTGTACGCAATGGCGTAATCCGGGGCCAGGCGCAACACATGGCGGTAGCAGGCAATCGCCTCCTCGGGCAAGCCCTTGGCCCGCAGCGCCGTGCCCAGGCCCAGCAAGGCATCCAGCGCGTCAGGCTGGCAGAGCAACGATTGCCGAAACGCCGCAATGGCATCGTCGAGCCGCCCCAAGTCCTGATACAGGTTGCCCAGATTGAAGTGAAAGATCGCGTCACCAGGCCGCAGCGCAATGGCGCGCTGAATACTGTCAATGGCCTCGACACTGCGGCCTTGGTGGTGGGCAATCAAACCACTCAGATGCAAGGCATCGGGCTGATTGGGTTGCTTTTTCAGAACGCGCTGATAGCCTTGCCAGGCGCGCTTGATTTGCCCCTGTTGATGCCAGGCGATAGCCTGCTGCAAGTTATTTTCCATGGCCTGCTGTTGCACAAAGTCATGATTTATCAACCCAAACGCCCAGCCAATTGCAATGAAGCACGCAAGGTGTCGTTGATGCGGAATTTGACGGGCTCCTTGGTGATAACGGCTTTGGGCCCGCCACGCATCTTGGTCTGAAATGAAGCGGATAGTGCCGAAAAAGGCTCGAACGCTGACGGTTCAGCCGTTGAGAGGTCACCAACCTCATCAACATCGATAACTTTACTAAACTCAAGCCGCGCTGCGCGATGTTGCGCTCGTTATTGACCGGGTCAAAAGTGATTTTCATAGTTATTAATGTGCACCCAATGAAGCATATTATCAACACGGCTTCACATTAGCGCACCACGCCCGCCACATCTGCCGGTAGGCGGCTTCGAGGTCCCGGGTGATGGTGTGCGGGCTGCAGTCGATGGCACTCATGCGCGTGCGCAGCGACTGGCGGATGGCGTTTAGCGTCTGCAGGTCTTGGGCCGCGTTGATCACGCACTGCAAGTACGCGTCGGGCGTGTGGGTGACAAACTGCGACAAGCCCACGCGCAACAGGTGCGCGGCGCTCAGGCGAGAGACCGCGTGGTCGCCCGCCAGTGTGACCACCGGCACGCCCATCCATAGCGAATGCATGGTGGTGGTGCCGCCGTTGTAGGGGAACGGGTCAAGAGCCAGGTCGATTTTCTGGTGCAAGGCCAGGTAGTCAGCCAGGGGCACGCGAGGCTGCAGCAGCAAGCGATCCGGCCCGATACCGTTTTGCGCAAACTGCGTGAGCAAACGCCCACGCACACTGTCGTCGGTGACGTTGCCCAACATCAGCTGCGCCAGCGGCAAGGCGCTCAGAATTCGGCTCCACAAGGCAACCACAGCTGGGTTGACCTTGCTGAGATTATTCATACAGGCCAATACAAAGCTGCCGCTCGTCAGCGCGGGTAGATCATTGATTGGCGGCGCAGCTGGGTCGGGCGCAAACGCCATGCCGCTGGGCAAGCGCACCAGCGCTTCGCTGTGGTAGCGCTCGGTCAAACCCGGTGGGTCTTGCCAGGGGTCGGAGATGCGGTAGTCGATGGCGGTCAGGCCGGTGCTGCCAGGGTAGCCCACCCACGTGGCCTGCACTGGCGCGGGCTTGCGGGCAAAAGTCAACAATCGGTTGTAAACGGTATGGCCCGAGAGGTCGACCAGGATGTCAATACCGTCGTCGCGAATGCGCTGCGCCAACACCTCGTCGGTCAGGCCGTAAGCGTCGCACCAATGGTCGACGTGGCGGGCAATGCGCCGGGTGGCGTCATCGTGGCTGATGTAGCTGTAGTAGGCAAAGATTTCAAAAGCGCCTTTGTCGTGGTGCGCCAGGATGGGTTCAATGAAGTAAGCGACGACGTGCTCGCGCAAGTCGCCCGAGACGTAGCCCAACCTGAGGCGTCGATGGGGGTCACGCGTATTGGTATGCACGGGCCACTGCGCTTTCAGCGGGGACTCAAAACGCGCCGCAAAGGCTTGATGCTCGGCAAACACCTCGGCGGCGCTGCGCTCGGCTTGCAACTGGCCGATGAACAGTTTATTGCTGAAAATTTCTGCTGCGCGCGGGCTGTCCAACGCCAACCCACGGCGCAACACGTCCAGCGCTTCATCAAGCTGGCCCAGCAGCAACAAGGTGTTGGCCAAGTTGATATAGGCGGCGTCATGGTCAGGTTGCAGTGCCAGCGCGCGCCGCCCTGCCTCGGCAGCTTCGTCCAACCGGTCTTGCGCTTTGCGGACATTGGCCAAACCCAGGTAAACGCCCGGATGGTCAGGCTGACGTGCCCGGACGGCTTCAAAACAAGCAGCAGCTTCATCGAGCCGATCCAGCAAACTGAGCGTTCCAGCCAGGCCAACACGCGCCTGCACATCACCGGCGTGCAATGCCAGACATTGCCGAAAGCTGCGTTCAGCCTCGCGATACTGGCCTTGCATCAACAGCGCCTGCCCGAGGTGCCGATGTGCGTCGGCCAGACCGGGAGCCAACTGAATGACTTGCCGGTAGACGCGAGCGCATTCGTCTTGACGATTCTGTGCGCGCGCCACGGCACCGAGTCCCAGCAGTGGGTCAATGCTGCCCGGTGCCAGGCGCGCAGCTTGGCTGTACAAGCTGGCTGCGTCGTCCAACTGACCCAGGTCAAACAGCATGTTGGCCAAATTGAAGCAAAACATGGAATCCAGCGGTCGCAAGGCAATGGCCTGGCGAATATGCGCCACCGCCTGCGCGCTGCGGCCTTGCTGGTGTTCGATCAAGCCCAGCAAGTGCAGGGCGTCAGCTTGCTGCGGCGCACGTTGCAGTATCTGCAGGTACAAGGCCTGTGCCTGGGGCAGCCGGTCCGCCTGGTGATGCGCGATCGCCGTCTGCAGCCACTGCGTCAATTCGTCTGGTGCATTTGTTTGCTTCATGTTGATGGACGTCATGTCGGCCTGCCAGTGTCGGCGATTACCATCGCCTCCCATGAAGTCGGGCCCACTCGTCGCTGCAATCGTCATCGCTCTGATCACGCATCTGTGCCTAGTTTACGGTTTGATCGCAGTACTGGCGGTCTGGCTGCCGGCAGCGCTGGCGGGCATCCTGGTCGGCGCGGTATGGAATTACGCGGTAATCAATCTCTACACCTGGGCGAGAAAAGCCAAGTCTTGAACCCAACATTGCCCGCCATGAAATCTTTTTTTGCCAGACCTTGGCTCGTTTTGTTCGCTCTGCAACTGGTTGCCATTGCGGCGATTTTTCCGAACTTCCTGAGCGGCACGGCTTACTTTGCCTACACAGACATTGGCAGTGATACCTTCACCTTTTATGCCCCTATCGTTGCGCACATGGCGCGCACGCTGGCCGGTGACGGGTATAGCGGATGGTCGTTTGGCATTGGTTTGGGCAGCGCCACTGCGTTGTGGATGGCAGACGTCTTTAACTGGCTGCACATGCTGGGCGGTGCCGACAAGGTGCTGCCGCTTCGCATCTGGATTTATCTGCTCAAGCTATTGCTGGGCGGCGCGGCCTTTTTACTGCTGCTACGCTGCTACCTCGCGCGCTGGGAGGCGCAGGTGATTGGCGCTTTGGCCTACACCTTTTGCGGTTACATCGTCATCAACGGCCAATGGGACTCGGAGGCCACGGTCTTTATTTTTCTGCCGCTGATCCTGTGGGCCATTACCAGGCACTTGCGCACCGGCGCGCTGTTGTGGTTGCCGGTGGTGATTGCGGCGTCTTTGGTGTCGGGTGCGTTTTTTGTGTCGTTGCTGGTGTTTCTGGCGCTGACTTGCCTGGCGTTTGTACTGACCAGCGATTCACCCAAAACCATGATCATGTGCTGGCTGACGCGCATCGTGCCGTTAACGGCGCTGGGCTTCCTGCTGGCCGCACCGGCCCTGCTGCCCATGGTCTACCAGTACCTGGACAGTTCGCGCGTGGGTGGTGGCCAAAACCTGTTTGACAAGGTGTTGACGCAAAGCCTGAGCCTGAACGAGTGGCCG
>JBBIGT010000140.1:0-5062 GCA_037447395.1 Comamonadaceae bacterium
CAAAGTATTCACCTTTGAGGGGGGCGACGTATTTACCGCCGATGATGTTGTCGTATTTGGCCTTGTAGGCAATTTTTGCACCGGCTTGGCCGGGGGCTGCGTAGATCATTGCGTCTCCTGAGTGTTAAAAAATATCAAACCAATTTGCCTTGCGGGCAGTTCAAACTATCAATTGGCGTGCCAGCCATTCGGCCGACGATCAGCGTGTTGATTCAAAAAGCTTTTTCCAATCGACATGGCGACCTTGCCAAGGCACCAACTGCCACAGCCTGAGACAGTTGTCCAATCTTGTGACACCTTTGCGCAGGACGTTCTATGCACACAATTTCATATCGCGCGCCACGGTCGGGTTGACTACCATTGCGCCACAGAAAGCGGCACCCAATGCCGACAGCACAGGAGACCTATGCCCAACCCACCTCATGCCCTGGCTGTGCGCCAGGCGCGACAACATTTGCTTGAGTACGGCGAATGCCCTGCCGACGGCATCGACGCGCGGGTGGCGCGCTCGTGGCACCGCAGTCTTGCCGCGGGGCTGTTGCCTGGCGCTTGTCCGTTGGAGACCGAGCACGCTACCTCGACCGAGCTCAAACGTATTCTGGCCAGCCAGCATGAATTGCTGGCGTATTCGCGTCCGGTAATGGAGTTGCTGTACCAGCAAGTGCAAAGCAGCCAGAGCATGGTGATTCTGGCCGACGCCCATGGCACGTTGATGCACACGCTCGGGCGCGCTGAATTTTTGCAGCGTGCGCAGCAAGTAGCCTTGTCCAGCGGTGCCTCGTGGCACGAGAACCACCGCGGCACCAACGCGATTGGCACGGCACTCGCTGAAGGCTGTGACATCGAAATTCATGGGGGTGAGCATTTTCTCGAGCGCAATGCGTTTCTCACCTGCACCGCCGCGCCGATTGTCTCGGGCAGCGGCAAGTTGTTGGGGGTGCTGGACATCTCGGGTGACTGCCGTGGCGATCACCCGCACCTTCATGGCCTGGTCAACATTTCTGCGCGCCTGATCGAAAACCGGCTACTGCTGGCGACTTGTGGTCAGCAGTTGTGTTTGCATTTGCATCCCTTGCGTGAAGGCATTGGCTCGGTCGCCGAAGGCCTGCTCAAACTCACGCATGATGGGCTCGTGGCGGGAGCCAACCGGGCCGCGTTGGCCATGCTGGATTTGACGCTACCGCGCCTGGGTCAGATTCACATCGAGGCTTTGCTCGACACCGCACTGGATGCGCTGCTGCAACTGCAACGCCAACCTGGGCAGCCGCTGGTAGTTCATCGTCACGACGGGCGTGTGCTTTACGCCATGCTGTCAACGTCTTCGGCCAGCAGGCGCCCACCGCAGAGTCATGTACTGGGCGCACCCATGGCGCTGGCCGATGAGCCAAGTTTGACCGCGCGCGCCGGGGCGCACGGAGATGCCCTGGCGCAGCTCGATACCGGTGATTTGCGCTGGCGCAATGCCGCCGACAAAGCGCGTCGCGTGGTGGATAAGCCGATCCCGCTGCTGATCCAGGGCGAGTCTGGTGTAGGCAAAGAGTTGTTCGCGCGCGCCGTGCATGACAGTGGGCCGCGCCGAGACAAAGCGTTTGTTGCGATCAATTGCGCTGCCGTGCCAGAGAACCTGATCGAAGCCGAATTGTTCGGCTACGTTGGTGGCGCGTTTACCGGCGCCCGCCGCGAAGGCAGTCCCGGGCGACTGCGCCAGGCGCATGGCGGCACGCTGTTTCTCGATGAAATTGGCGACATGCCCCTGGCGATGCAAGCCCGCTTGCTGCGGGTGCTGCAGGAACGCCAGGTCAGCCCCCTGGGCGGCGGCTCATCGGTGGCCGTTGACTTTGCCCTGATTTGCGCCAGCCACTGCAATCTGCGTGAAGCCTCCGAGCAAGCGCGCTTTCGCAGCGACTTGTACTACCGCATCAATGGTCTCACGGTGCACTTGCCGCCCTTGCGCGAGCGCACCGATTTTGCGGTGCTGACGCAGCGTTTGCTGATCGACCTGGCCCCGCAGCGCGGTCTGTGCGTGGCCCCGGAACTGTTGCATCGACTGCGTCAGTTGCCCTGGCCCGGCAATCTGCGCCAGTTCGTCAACGCCCTGCGTACCGCCATTGCCATGCTGGAGCCAGGCGAGGTGGCTATCGAATGGCGCCACCTGTCCGATGATTTGCAGGAAGACCTGACGGCGCATGCCCGGTCTGGCCAGACCAAGGGCATTGATTCCACGCTGGCAATGCCCAGCGTGGGCACTGAGAGCAACCTGCGTGCGTTGTCACGCTCGGCAATACGTCAGGCGCTGCAAAGCAGCGACGGCAACGTGTCGCAAGCGGCCCGCAGGTTGGGCATCAGTCGCCAAACCCTGTATCGCAAGCTGGCGGCTTGAGCGTGACATCGCCCCCTTTTTTAAAGCCCTCAGTTTGATCAAATAGAACAATTGAATTTACAAATCGAAGTTAAAAACTTCGATTTGTAAAAATGATTCCTCGCCAAGCAGCCTCCGCCCTGCGTCGCCTTGCGCGCGGATTTCCGGTGCTGGCCATCACCGGGCCGCGTCAATCTGGCAAAACCACGTTGGCGCGTTCGATGTTTTCGGACAGGCCCTACGTGTCCCTTGAAAATCCGCAAGAACGGGAATTCGCCCAGACCGATCCGCAGCGATTCTTGACACGATTCACTGATGGTGCCGTTCTCGATGAAGTACAGCGTTGCCCGCAGTTGTTGTCGTGGCTGCAGCAGATGGTCGACGAGCGCGCACGCATGGGTGACTTTGTTTTGACGGGCTGCGCGCAATTTGATCTGTTGGCAGGCATCACACAAAGCCTAGCCGGGCGTGTTGGGCGGGTTGAATTGCTGCCCTTGTCAGGTCTGGAATTGGGAGCCGAACGACTTCCAGAAAGCCTGGACGCATTGCTATTGAAGGGCGGTTACCCGGCGCTGTATGACCGGACGCTGGCACCCACGGACTGGTTCTCCAACTATGTGGCGACTTACCTTGAGCGTGATGTGCGCCAACTGCTGGCGGTGCAGGATTTGAACCAGTTTCACCGCTTTGTGCGCATGTGCGCGGCACGCTCCGGGCAATTGCTCAATTTGGCGGCGCTGGGTGCCGATTGCGGCATTGCGGCAGTGACGGCGGCCAAATGGCTGTCGGTACTTGAAGCCAGTTATCTGGTGATGCGTTTGCCGCCTTATCACCGCAACTTTGGCAAGCGCTTGGTCAAAACGCCCAAACTCTATTTTCTGGACGTGGCCTTGATGGCCTCGTTGCTGGGCATTCGGGACGCCGCCGCGATCGAGACCCACTCTGCCCGTGGTGCGTTGTTTGAAACCTGGGTGGTTTCGGAACTGGTGAAGCGGCGCTTCAATGACGGCCAAGCCGCTGACCTGTATTTCTGGCGCGACAACATTGGACACGAGGTTGACGTGGTCTATGAAACACCGCAGGGTCTGCAGGGCGTGGAGATCAAATCAGGTAGCACCTTTGCGTCCGACTGGCCACAGCCGGTGTGCAAGTGGGCTGGTTTGGCCGACACGCCGACGCAGCCACCGCAGATCATTTACGGTGGTACTGGACGTTACGCGCGCCAGGGTTGCAATGTGGCGGGCTGGCGCGAGTTTGCCCTGCATCAAAGTCCCTAGGCCAAGGCCAAGGCCAAGGCCAAGCCATGGACGCCTCGGACGTTGAACCCGCGCTGCGGCAGTCTTTGGCGGCCTCCTCATGGTGGAGTACCACAAATCGTCAGCCGCCAAAGCCAGCCACGGCGCTGGACGCTGTTGAACGATCTCGGTCAAGGACGCCCAATCCGTTAAGCTTGGCGCATCACAGCCCACTTGCTTGACCTTATGACCGCAACCCAACCCGAGCCCAACCGCCCATCGCTGGACGTTGCGGTGATCATGCAGCGCGTGGCCAATACCGGGGCCGGTGCACGCTGGCAGCCTTGGCGCTGGGAGCTCGCCGAGGTGGTCATGAACCAGGAAAGCTTTGGCGCCGGGCCGCGCCTGCTTTATGAAAATGAGAGCACGCAGCGATGGCTGCATCCGGGCTTGACCGTTGAATTATTCAAAGACGACGCTGAGGGTTATTACCTCAACGCGACCACCGACGTGCCCAGCTGGTTCGTCCTGTGGCGCATGGAAGAAGCGCCCGCGATCACCGATGAGCCTATTCCCGTGCCGATCGTCGTCAGCCTGAGCTACTACGATGCCGGGCGCTGGCTCGACGCGCAGGAAAACGTCGACCAGGTCCCTGCGCCGCCTGAGGTGCTGCGCTGGCTGGGCGCTTTTGTCGACGCCAACTACCTCATCGAGCCGAAAAAACGCAAGCGCCCCGAGAGCTTCCGGTCGCTGACCGACCGCTTTGGCAACCCGGTGTCGATCAGCACCGACAAAAAGTTCGGCGGTGGCGCTCATGGCTGAAGGTTTTTTGGGGCGCTGGTCGCAGCGCAAGCAGGCCGCGCGCGTCGGCCAGCCGCCGGAACAGGCGCCGGCGCCCAGCGACGCCCGCGCTGACACGCTGCCGCCAAACGCCGGGCCAGCCAGCGGGCCGGTGACGCACGGCGCCGTGTCGACTGTGGGCGAGGCGCCACCACCGCCGCCAACGCTTGGAGACGTCGACGCCCTGCAGCCCGAAGACAGCTTTGCCCGATTTGTCGCGCCCAACGTTGCGCCCGACGTGCGCAACGCCGCCATGAAAAAGCTCTTCACCGACCCGCACTACAACGTGATGGACGGGCTGGACATTTACATCGACGACTATTCCATCGCCAGCCCATTGCCAGCCGCCACCTTGCGCCAGATGGCCAGCGCCAAGTTTTTGAATTTGTTTGCAGAAGACCCACCCGAGTCAGACGGCCAAGCGCCTGCTGCCCTTGGGGAAGACGCCCATAGTCCGCCAGCGCCCTCTGTGGCACAGTCGGCAGACGCTGATCCACCAGAAAACACCGCCCATGACGACCTTGATTTGCGACTGCAACCAGACCATGCCGCTGGACCCGCGCGCCTTGAGCGCGAGCCTGAACGAACCGCTGACGCTGCACAGCAGCCTGTGCCGCCGCGAAGCGGC
>JBBIGT010000141.1:0-5002 GCA_037447395.1 Comamonadaceae bacterium
CCTTGCGCACGCGCCAGCATGCGCTTGCCCACCTCTTGCGCGACAAAAAACGCGCCCTTGACGTTGGTGTCAAAGATGAAGTCAAAGTCGTGCTCGCCCACGTCTTGAATGCGCTGCGTCGTGCTGACGCCCGAGTTGTTGACCAGGATGTCGATCGAGCCAACCTCGGTTTCAGCGTGCGCCACCGCCGCCTTGACCGACGCCAGGTCGGTGACGTCGAGCGCCACCACATGCGCGTCGCCGCCCTCGCCTTCGATCTGCGCGCGCAAGTCCTTGAGTTTTTCGACGCGCCGGCTGGCCAGCACGACGGCCGCACCGGCCGCCGCCAGCGTGCGGGCAAACTGCGCGCCCAGACCACTGGAGGCACCCGTTACAAAGGCCACGCGGCCCGACAAATCCAAGCAGTAAGCCATTGCCATTTCTCCAATTGATTCAAATAGAACGGTCGTACTATTATCGACCGCGGCAACCCTAAAATGCCGCTTTATCTCGGACAATTCGTTGCCTGTTCATCCCGTCTGTCTGACGCATCATTATCAAGCGAGAAGCTCATGACTCCTGAAGAAATCCTGGCCCAACACGGCCCGCGCGAAGCGATGGAATACGACGTGGTCATCGTCGGCGCCGGCCCGGCCGGCCTGTCGGCGGCGATCCGTCTGAAGCAGCGGGCGGCAGAAAGTGGCCGCGACGTCTCGGTGGTCGTGCTGGAGAAGGGCTCCGAGCCCGGCGCACACATTCTGTCGGGCGCGGTGCTCGACCCGCGTGCGCTGGCCGAGCTGTTACCCAATTGGCGCGAACTCGGCGCACCATTGAACCAGCCGGTTACGGACGAGGCCATGCTGTTCCTGTCGGCAAAAACCGGCTACCGCACGCCCAACTTTTTACTGCCCAAGTGCAGCCAGAACCACGGCAACTACATCATCAGCCTGGGTGCACTGACGCGCTGGCTGGCCACGCAGGCCGAGAGCCTGGGCGTGGAAATCTTTCCCGGCTTCGCCGCCGCCGAAGTGCTTTACGACGCGCAGGGCCGTGTGCGCGGCGTGGCCACCGGCAACATGGGCGTCGATAAAAATGGCGAGCCCGGGCCCAATTTCCAGATCGGCATGGAGCTGCTGGGCAAGTACACCTTTTTCGCCGAGGGTTCGCGCGGCCACCTGGGCAAGCAACTCATCGCCAAATACAAGTTGGACGAAGGCTGTGACCCGCAAAGCTACGGCATTGGCATCAAGGAGCTGTGGGAAGTCGACCCAGCGCGCCATCAACCCGGCCTGGTGGTGCACACCGCCGGTTGGCCGCTGGACAACAGCACCTACGGCGGCTCGTTCCTGTACCACATGGCCGACAACAAGATCGCCATGGGCTTCATCACCGGGCTGAATTACCAGAACCCCTACCTGAGCCCGTTCGAAGAATTCCAGCGCTGGAAGACACACCCCAATATCCGCTGGTACTTGACCAATGACCAGGGCGAAGTCACTGCAAAAAGAATAGCTTATGGTGCCCGAGCCATAACGGCTGGAGGACTTTTATCCTTACCAAAATTTGTCTTCCCCGGCGGTGCGCTGCTGGGCTGCGACGCCGGCTTCTTGAACGTCAGTCGCATCAAGGGCAGCCACAGCGCCATGAAGTCGGGCATGCTCGCCGCCGAAGCCGCCTATGAGGCGCTCGCCAGCGCTCGCCAGCACGACGAGCTGATCGCCTACACCGCTGCCTTCGAAGACAGCTGGCTCTACGGCGAACTGAACCAGTCGCGCAACTTCAAGAGCTGGTTCAAATATGGCCTGCGCGTGGCCACGCTGATGAACGGCTTTGAGCAATTTGGCCTGAAGGCGGCGATGCCATGGACGGTGCACCGCGACAAACCCGACCACGCCTATCTGAAACCGGCGGCCGAGTGCCAACCAATCGACTACCCCAAGCCCGACGGCCGACTGACCTTTGACCGCTTGAGCAGCGTCTTCATCAGCAGCGCCAACCACGAGGAAAACCAGCCGGCGCACCTGACACTCAAAGACGCGTCGGTACCGGTGCAGGTGAACCTGGCCAAGTACGCCGGTCCAGAGGCGCGCTATTGCCCGGCCGGCGTCTACGAGTTCGTCAAAGACGAGGCCGGCGCCGACCAGCTGCAGATCAACGCCGCCAACTGCGTGCACTGCAAGACCTGCGACATCAAGGACCCGACGCAGAACATCGTCTGGGTCACGCCTGAGGGCGGCGGCGGGCCCAACTACGCCGAGATGTAAGGCGCACGTCCGGCGTCGCTCAAGCGATGCGACGCGCTTCCATGTAGTAGCGCTTCTCGCAGGCCTGACCCAGCGAGAAGGTCTTGCGCGGCAACGCGCCCTCCAGCAGCACCGTCTTGAACAGGTCGGCCTTGGCCATGCCGGGCAGGTAAAAACCGGCGTTTCCCGGCTGCAGCGCCAGGCGCTCGAGCACGTCGGCGCCGTGCACGTAGTCGATCGCCGTGGCGCCGCCGTCGGCCATGAAGCCATCGAGAAACGCTTGCAGCGTGCCCACGGCCAGGTTGAACGTCGGCTCGGCGATCTCGATCACGCCATACGGCTGCGCGCCGCCGATCCAGCCGATCACCTGGCGCGCGCCGCCGGCCGCGTCGACGTGCGCACGCAGCGCCGCCAAGGATGGCAGCGGCGTGTAGCGCAGGCGCGCGCCAAACGCCTGCTGCAAGCGCGCCGACAGGTCCTGACGCACGCCGAACAGCAGGCGGTGAATGGCTTCGAACGCCAGCGCGGCGTCGTGCACGTTTGCCACCTCGACCAGCGCGAAGCGGCTCGGGTGATCCATGCCAACCTGCGCCTTGTGGCACTCCCAGATGGCCTTGGCCGTGGCCAGCGAATGGTTGCCGTCACCCATAGCGAACAACAGCGGCGGGCGCTCGGCGGCAAGGCCGTAACGCGCGGCAAAGCGCGCCGGCTCGATGAGTGCGCGCAGCGCCTGCGCCACACGCTGCATGGCCGCTGCGTCGACCGTGTAACCGGCCAGATGGCCGCCGCCCTGCATCAGCTCGACATCGTACAACGGCGCCAGTTGGGCGCGCGCCGCCGTCAGCGGGGCGATCACCGTGTGCTCGGGGTCATCGATCAGCACCAGGATGTGCGGCAGCTCCAGCGCCGCCGACTCACGAATCTTGATGCGCGGCGGCAGACGCTCGACGATGGTGCCCTCGGTGGCGCGAATCAGGCTGGTTGAACCGGCGCGGTAGTCGTAGCGCTCCAGGTCCAGGCACAGCATCAGGCCGTGGCGCGTGCGGCCGCCGACGCGCCGCTCGACGTACACCGGCCCGTCGCGTGCGACCAGCACACCACTTTGCAGGTAGTCGTCCATCGTGCGGCCAATGGCGGCGATACGCTGCGCCGCGTCGGGCGCGTCCAGGTAGACCTCGGGGTAAATCAGCTTTAACGTCGACGGCGCTGCGCCCACCAGCGCTTCGACCGCGCGCCAATAATGCGGCTCGGCGGTGAACTGATCGCAGGCCACCACCGCCCATTGGTGCAGGTCGACGCCGGCGGCAGGCAAAAACACCTGCGGGGTCTGGACGCCAATGTCGCTGAAATTTTCCATGGTGCTGGGTCGCTGTGTCAGGAAGAAGGGGCGACCATTATTCCCGCATTTCTCGGCGGCGTCGGTCGCCAACGCTGGCAAGCCACATTCGCAGCAATTGGCTGGCCAAAGCCTGGCGTGCGGCGCCCTGGCCGCGGATGACGGCGACGGCCGTGTCGGCCAGCTGCAGCTGCAACAAGGCGTGTACCTGCTGCTGCACCGCCACGCCGTCGCGCTGGCGGCCGTCGGCCAACCACGGCAGGTCGGGCTGCAAGAACAAGGTGAACGCGTAGCGCCGCTGCAGCGCGTGGCCACGGGCAACGAGGCTGGTGTCGGCAAAGTAATGCGCGCTGTACACGGCAATCAACAAGGGCACGGTGTCGCAGAAAACCAGGCCTTTGCCGTGCTGCGCTGCCTGTGCCATTGCCTGTTCTTCCAATGCCACCTGCGCGTCGATCAGTGCACGCTGTTCATCCTGACGCGGCGTGCGACCGTGCCGCTCAACAAAGCCGCGCAACGCCTCGGGCACCATCAGCCCGCCGAATTGACGCGCCAAGGCCTGCGCCAGGGTGGTCTTGCCAGTGCACTCGGCACCGATCAGACAGATCAGGCGCGGCGCATCGTGTCCGGTGCGCACGACCGACCCATCCGCGGTCACCACAAGATCAGTTGACCGCGGTGAGTTGGGCCAAGCCGCCCAGATACGGCCGCAGCACCTCGGGCACCGTTACCGAGCCGTCGGCGTTCTGGTAGTTCTCCAGCACCGCCACCAGCGTGCGGCCCACCGCCAGGCCCGAGCCGTTCAAGGTATGAACCAGCTCATTTTTGCCCTGCGCGTTTTTAAAGCGCGCTTGCAGACGGCGCGCCTGGAAGGCTTCGCAATTGCTCACCGAGCTGATTTCGCGGTAGGTGTTCTGCGCCGGCAGCCAGACCTCCAGGTCATAGGTCTTGGCCGCGCCAAAACCCATGTCGCCAGTGCACAGGCTGACCACGCGGTACGGCAAGCCGAGCTTTTGCAGGATGGCTTCGGCGTGGCCGGTCATTTGCTCGAGCACGTCGTAGCTGCGATCGGGGTGGACGATCTGCACCATCTCGACCTTGTCAAACTGGTGCTGGCGAATCAAGCCGCGCGTGTCGCGCCCGGCGCTGCCGGCCTCTGACCTGAAGCACGGCGTATGGCCGGTGAGTTTGATCGGCAGGTCGCTCTCAGCCACCACCACGTCGCGCACAAAGTTGGTCAACGGCACCTCTGCCGTGGGGATCAGGTACAGCGCGGTGTTGTCGGCGTCTTCCAGGCCCTCCTGTCCGCCTTTGCTGGCGGCAAAGAGGTCACACTCGAACTTGGGCAACTGGCCGGTGCCCTGGAGCGTGTCGGCGTTGACGATGTAAGGCGTGTAGCACTCGGTGTAGCCGTGTTCCTGCGTCTGCACGTCCAGCATGAACT
>JBBIGT010000142.1:0-4993 GCA_037447395.1 Comamonadaceae bacterium
GCTCTTCCGATCTGACTTCTTCAAGCACGTCAACGACACCTGGGGCCACCCGGCGGGCGACGCGGTGCTGAAAAACGTCGCAGCGGTGGCCAACAACTCGGTGCGCAGCACCGACCTGGTTGGACGTCTGGGCGGTGAAGAGTTCATCATCCTGCTCCCGGCGACGACTCTGGAGGCGGCGCGCAAACTCGCCGAAAAACTGCGCGTCAACCTGGAACGTGCGCCCACACCATGGCAGCAAGGGCACATCAGGAGCACGGTGAGCATCGGCGTGGCCAGCAGCACCGCCGCCGAGAACCGCGATTTTGACCACCTCTACAGCAGCGCCGACCAGGCGCTCTACAGCGCCAAGGAAAAAGGCCGCAACCGCGTCGAATAGGGTCAGTTGGCCAGGGGCGCAACGGATAATCCAGCCCCTATGGCTTTGATCACCCTGCTTGACGCGCAACTCGCCTTTGGCCACGTGCCGCTGCTCGACCACGCGGATTTTTCTCTGGAGGCGCAAGAGCGCGTTGGCCTGATCGGCCGCAACGGCACGGGCAAGTCGTCGCTGCTGAAGCTGCTGGCCGGCCTGGACAAACCCGACGACGGCGTCGTGCAGACGCAGGACGGACTGCGCGTGGCCTACGTCGCGCAGGAGCCGGCGCTGCTCGACGATGCTACGGTATTTGAAGCTGTTAGCGCTGGTATGGCAAGGGCCAGAGCCCTAATTGATACCTATACCCAAGGCCACGGCGACCTCGACGCGATGCAAAGCGAGATCGAGTCGCTGGACGGCTGGAACTGGCAGCAGCGCGTTACCGAAACCTTGCAACGCCTGCACCTGCAGCCCAAGGCGCTGATCGGTGCGCTGTCGGGCGGCAACAAAAAACGCGTGGCGCTGGCGCAAGCGCTGGTGGCCGCGCCCGAGGTGCTGCTGCTCGACGAGCCGACCAACCACCTCGACATGGACAGCATCGAGTGGCTGGAAGGTCTGCTCTGCGACTTCAAGGGTTCCATCGTCTGCGTCACGCACGACCGCACCTTTCTGGACCACGTGGCCACGCGCATCGTCGAGCTCGACCGCGGCAAGCTGATGAGCTACCCCGGCAACTTTGCCACCTACCAGACGCAAAAGGCCGAACAGCTGGCACAAGAGGCGGTCATCAACGCCCGCGCCGACAAGCTGCTGGCGCAAGAAGAAGTGTGGATCCGTAAAGGCGTTGAAGCGCGGCGCACCCGCGCCACGGCGCGCATCGTGCGGCTGCAAGAGCTGCGCGCCAATCACCAGGCGCGCCGCAACGCCACGGGCAGCGTACAAATGGACATCGCCAGCGGCGCGGCGAGCGGCAAGCTGGTGGCCGAGCTGACACACGTGTCCAAGTCATTTGGCACGCAGTCGGTGGTGCGCGACTTTTCCGTCACCGTGTTGCGCGGCGACAAGATTGGCCTGCTCGGGCCCAACGGCGCCGGCAAGACGACACTGCTCAAGCTGATTTTGGGCCAGCTGCAGCCCGACGCGCCGCCCGCCCATGCGCCGGCGCCCGAGCCCGGGCACAGCGCCTGGGGCACGGTGCGCCAGGGCGCCAACGTCAGCGTCGCCTACTTCGACCAGATGCGCAACGCGCTCAACCTGGACGCCACGCTGGAAGACTTCATCAGCCCGGGCAGCGAGTGGATCGAAATCGGCAACCAGAAGAAGCACGTCAAAAGCTACCTTGGCGATTTCTTGTTCAGCCCAGCGCGCGCCAACTCACCCGTGCGCTCACTGAGCGGTGGCGAGCGCAACCGCCTGCTGCTGGCGCGCCTGTTTGCCCGTCCGGCCAACGTACTGGTGCTCGACGAACCAACCAACGACCTTGACATCGACACCTTGGAGCTGCTCGAAGAGCTGCTACAAAACTACGACGGCACGGTCTTTCTGGTCAGCCACGACCGCACGTTTCTGGACCACGTCGTCACCAGCACGATTGCCTTTGAAGGCGACGCGCGCTGGCGCGAGTACGAGGGCGGCGTCACCGACTGGATGACGCAAAGCCGCCGCGCCAAGGCGCTGGAAAATAATGCTCAAATTGGCCTCAAGCCCAGCAATAACAAGGGTGAGCAGCTATTAAAAAAGGATAATTCTTCAAACGCTTCGAGTACCGCGAGCAACTCTGGCCCAGCGCGCACCACGGCGCCCAGTAGCCCGTCCGAGCCGGTCACTGCGCCCACCGACGTGCCCAAACGACGCAAGCTCAGCTACAAGGAACAGCGCGAGCTCGACGCCCTGCCCGAGCTGATCGCCCGCCTCGAAGCCGAACAAAAAGAAGCCGCCGAGCTGCTCGCCGACGGCAGCCTGTACGCTGTGGACAACGCCCGCGCGCTGAAGCTGGCCGAGCGCAGCGCGCAGATCGAAGACGCGCTGTTGGCCGCGCTGGAGCGCTGGGAGCTGCTGGGCAGTTGATCACTCTGACGGCGCGTCAAACCACCTGCCCCGCGTGGTAGCGGGCAAAAAATCTGCTGTGTGGCGGCGTGTTGCGGATGGTCGGTGACTTCCTGCGGTGTACCGCTTTCAAGCACGACACCGTCGCGCATGAAGACCACCTGGTCGGCCACTTCGCGCCCAAATGACATCTCGTGGGTGACCAGAATCATGGTCATGCCGTCGGCGGCCAGGTCGCGGATGACGCCCAGAACTTCACCAACCAACTCGGGGGCGAGCGCGGAAGTCACCTCGTCAAACAGCATTACCTGTGGCTGCATGGCCAGCGCCCGCGCAATGGCAACGCGTTGTTTTTGCCCGCCCGAGAGTTACCCCAGCACCATGCGCCGCTTGGCGGCCAGATAACCCGCCGACATCAGCGGCAGAATGCGCTCGCCGAGTTCCATCAGGTCGGTGCCCTGGTGCGCGATCACCGCCACCTCTTTGTCGGTGCGCGCAAACACGGTGACGCGCATGCCCGCACGGGTTAAAAAATAGGCAATGGTCACGCCAACGATGCCGGCGCCAACAACAACCACGTGCATGGCACTGGCGGGTTGGGCGTAGGGATGCGGCGCCAAGGCGTGAAAACTACAGTTGCGCCAGGGGCCGCTGACCGGCGTCTTCGTCGGCGTGCATCAGGTCGATCAATTCGCTCAGGTCATGATCCAGACGCTGCCGTGTGGCCGGGGTCAGGCGCGCCAGCGCGACGGGTAGCAAGCCCTCGAACGGTCCCGGCACCGCTTTGAGCAAATCCAGCGCTTTGGGCGTGGCGTGCAGATGCACGTGGCGCTTGTCCTGACTGTCTTTTTCAAGCAGGATCAACTCTTTGTGCAGCAGGCTTTTGACCAGGTTACTGGCAGTCGACTGGTGAATGTCCATGCGTTTGGCCAGCTCGCCCAAGCCAATACCCGGATCATCACGAATGGCGCTCAGCGCCCAAACCTGCGCACCGCCGAGACCCACTTTTTTTTCAACTTGCTGAAAATGCGAGCGAATGGAACTGAACACCACGCGAAAACGGCGCAACACCTGCGCCGACGTGGTAGACGATGCATTTGACGCGGCCAGGTTGGGCATGAACAACGACTGCAGTGACGAGGGGCGTCATCATAGTGCGGGCGCTGCGGGTTGCAGCAACTCGTGGCGCAACAGGCGCGCGGCCATGATCAAAAAATTGATACCCACCGTGATATTGGGCGAGCACATCACCCGCGCGTCCTGGCCCAGCTTGCGCGCGTAGTCCAAGTCTGCCGCGCTGTAAGCGGAGATGGCGCTGACCAGCATCGGGTGGCGCTGGCGTAGCGCCTGGCCATAGTGATGCAAGGACTCGGGTCGTGAAAAGTCCATCAGCGCGTCGACCGGGTGCGCGTCCAGCCAAGCACTCCGGCCTTCGGCGGCCACACCCGCTACCGGGATGTCGACGCCTTCGATGCGTAAACGTGCCGCTGGCAGAAGACTTGCGTGCAATCCAGCACAATTCGACCTCGGGGTCGGCGTACAGCACCTGCACCACCGCTTGTCCGGCCTTGCCAAAACCCACCCATCCCACTTTAATCATGTCGACCTCCTGCCGTGTTGTTGTATTGCCGCGCCAACTGATACGGCGGTCCGGGTCAAGATAACAAAACGGATTTGCACAAATTTAATAATCCCGCACAATGCCCCATGATTAGTCCAATGAACGCATGACGCACGAAGAAGACAGCACCGAAGTCATCAGCGCCCTTCGCAGCGAGCTGGTCGACTGGCATTTGTGGCTGGGTCGGGCGCTGGTGCTGGCGTTTGCCGCGCTGGCCGGGCTGACCGTGGTGCTGTTCACCTGGATGACCGAACGCGCCTTTGCCGCGTTTGAGCACCTGCAAGCCAGCGCCTGGTGGTGGGCGCTGCTGTGGACACCGCTGTGCACCGCGGCCATCGTTTGGCTGACGCGCCGCTACACGCCGGGCAGCGCCGGCTCCGGTATTCCGCAGGTGATGGCAGCGCTGGACTCCAGCGTCACACCGCATCATCGCCCTCTCTACGTCTCACTGAAGCTGACGCTGACCAAGATGGCGCTGGCCAGCTGGGGGCTGCTGGCCGGACTGTCGCTTGGGCGCGAAGGCCCGTCGGTGCAGATTGCCGCCGGCGTCATGCACCACGCGCGCCGCTATCTGCCGGGCAAGGCATTGGTGTCAGAGCACGGTCTGATGATGGCCGGTGGCGCCGCCGGTATTGCCGCGGCGTTCAACACACCACTGGGTGGTGTGATGTTTGCCATCGAAGAGCTGTCGCGCAAACCCGAGCAACGCTCCAACGGCTTATTGCTGGCGGCCATTGTGCTCAGCGGCTTGATGGCCGTGTCGATCTACGGCAACGCCACTTACTTTGGCGTGATCCGTGTCGACAACCTGAGCACCGCCATTTTGCTGCCCGGCCTGCTGGTGGCCGTTTTCAGCGGGTTGGCCGGTGGACTGTTTGCGCGGCTGTTGCTGATCTCGATTCGCGGCGACGGCTCGGACCGCTTCAGTCGCTGGCGGCGGCGCTCACCGGTGGCCTTTGCCGCCGGTT
>JBBIGT010000143.1:0-4957 GCA_037447395.1 Comamonadaceae bacterium
TGCAGCTGGTGCCGCGGGGCCAACCGAGGGCGTTGCCTTGACCGTCGGCGCTGCGGGAGTGGCCACGGGTTCGCTGGCGGGCACGACGGCCATGGCGGCTGGCGTCGCCACGGCCGGGGGGGGCAGCGGCATTGCCGACGACACCGCTTCGGCCGATACCGGTGCCGAAGCCGAAGCCGAAGCCGAAGCCAAGCTGGGTTGCGCAACGTGCTCGGCTACAGGCGGCGGCGTGATTGGCCGGTCAAGGACGCTGAAATAGACGACGCCCGCCAGGGCGAGTAACACGGCGTTGGCCATGGCCAGAAACTTCAGACGTTGCGGCGTTGGCGCGCTGTGGGCGAGCGTCGTGCAGGCATCGTTGAGCGTGGGTGCCAGCGCCAGTGCGTGCTCAATATGCTGGCGCCGTTGCCGGTAGAGCAGGCGGTCGCCCAAGGCGCCCGGGACGGCAAAAAAAGCGACGGCCAGTGTTAGCACAACCAGCCATTCAACGCTGTCGCTCCAGTGCAACACCAGTCGACCCACGCCAACCAGCAACAGCGGCAGCAACAGAACGGCGCTCAGGTAAACGGCCGCCGGCACCAGCAAGGCCCGCAACAGCAGCCAGTTGAACGTGCACAAACTGGCGGCCCAGTTCCACGACAGCGTCGCTCCGGCGTCGGCCTCCAACCGGGTAAACACCTTCAGGTAGCGCTCGGTATGCAAGGGGCCGATGGCGGCGCGAAACAGCGCTGGCAGTGCCAGATCGGGGTACCGATCCAGCGCCACGGCGGACGTCAAGTTGCTGGGTTCTGCGGCCATGCGCCATTCTGGCACGTGCCGTCGCACCGCAGCGCAACGGTGTTTGTGGCGACTACACTTTGCAGACCTTTCGCCGTTGGCTGATTGGCCGCCGAATCCCCGATGAATTTTCTTTTTGTCCTGTTGCTGCTGTTGCTCGGGCTGCGTCTGCTGGTCATGCGCGAGCAGCAGGTGCGCGTGGCCCTGTTGGGGCGGCACCTGGGGCGCTACCAGATCGAAAAGCTCATGGAAGACCTGGTGCTGGGTTACCTGCGCGCCCTCGGTGAGGGCGACGTGCAGCGGCAGGCGGCGATCTGGAGCAATTTTGCCGGTGTCGAGCAAACCCTGTGCGCGCAGGTCAGCGCCTTCGTGCTGGATTTCTCGAAAGAAGGCCAGGTACCGACACGCATCAGCACTTGGCCGCTGGCCGTGCCGTACGCCAACCAATGGTGGCCCGGCCAAGCTGTTGACGCGCGCAAATTGCTCAGTCTGCACGCCCACGCCTTGGCGCAGGCGGCGCAAGGCCAAGCAAGCCAGTCGGCCAAGCAAAAAGCCTTTACCTTCATGGCCGAACTGTTTCTGTTTCAGCACACCTGCCACTGGTTTTGTCGCTCGAAACTGGTCGCTTCTGCGCGTCTGCTGGCGCGCCATCAGACGGCCTATGCGCAGGTGCTGGCGGCGGTCGCGCCGGCCACCCGCGAGGCCTACCTGGCCTTGTTGCACACCGCACGGACGTGAGCGATGGAAACCCGCTGGCTCGAAGATTTTGTCAGTCTGGCCGAGACGCGCAGCTTTAGCCGTTCGGCGCAGTTGCGCCACGTCACGCAGCCGGCGTTTTCCCGGCGCATCCAGTCGCTTGAAGCCTGGGCCGGCGCCGACCTGGTCGACCGCAGCAGCTACCCGACGCGCTTGACGCCGGCGGGCGAGACGCTCTACGCGCAGTCGCTGGAACTGCTGCACGTGCTGCAAACAACGCGCGCCATGCTGCGTGGCCACGCCACGTCGGCGCAGGACGTGATCGAATTTGCCGTGCCGCACACGCTGGCATTCACGTTCTTTCCGACCTGGGTGTCGGCCCTGCGCAAGAATTTTGGCCCGATCAAAAGCCGCCTGATTGCGCTGAACGTGCACGACGCCGTGATGCGTCTGGTGGAAGGCAGCTGCGACCTGCTGATTGCCTACCATCACCCGACGCAGCCGAATCAGCTCGACCCCAAGCGCTATGAAATGGTGACGCTGGGGCAGGAGCTGGTGGCGCCCTACGTCAAGCCCGACGCGCACGGCAACCCCTTGTACGAGCTGCCCGGCAAGGCCAAGCGGCCGCTGCCGTTCCTCGGCTACGCGCAGGGCGCTTACCTGGGGCAGATGGTGGCCTTGATTCTCAAGCGCAGCAGTGCGCCGATCCACCTCGATCGCGTCTACGAAACCGACATGGCCGAGGGTTTGAAAGCGATGGCGCTGGAAGGGCACGGCATCGCTTTCCTGCCGACCAGCGCGGTGCAAAAAGAGTTGCGCGCCAAAAAACTCGTCAGCGCTGCGCCGCCCGAGCTGAAAGACCTGCACATCACCATGGACGTGCGCGCCTACCGCGAGCGGCCGATGCACCGTGACGCGGGCAAGGCCAACACCGCCGGCACCCGCCACGCGCACGACGCCCAGGCCCTGTGGGATTACCTGTTGACGCAGGCGGTCACTTCATAATTTACCCATGACCCCAACGAACCTTGCCCCGACGACCCTGACGCTGACGCGACCGGACGACTGGCACCTGCACGTGCGCGACGGCGACGCCCTGGCCTGCGTGGTCCCGCACAGCGCCGCCCAGTTTGCTCGCGCCATCATCATGCCAAATTTGCGCCCGCCGGTGACCAGCACGGCGCAGGCGCTCGCCTACAAAGCGCGCATCCAGGCCGCCGTGCCACGTGGCATGACGTTTGCGCCTTTGATGACGCTCTACCTCACCGACAACCTGCCCGCCGATGAAATTGGCCGCGCCCAAGACGCCGGCGTCGTTGCGGTCAAGCTCTACCCGGCCGGCGCTACCACCAACAGCGACGCCGGTGTGACCGACCTGCGCAATACCTACCGGACACTGGAGGCCATGCAGCGCTTGGGCTTGCCGCTGCTGGTGCACGGCGAAGTGACGTCGCCCGACGTCGACCTGTTTGACCGCGAGGCGGTGTTCATCGACACCCAGCTGATGCCACTGCGCCGCGATTTTCCCGAGCTGAAAATTGTTTTTGAGCACATCACCACGCGTGATGCCGCGCAGTATGTGCAATCGTCCGATCGCTTTCTTGCGGCCACGCTCACCGCGCACCATCTGCTGTTCAACCGCAACGCCATCTTCACCGGCGGCATTCGCCCGCACTACTACTGCCTGCCGGTCTTGAAACGCGAAGTGCACCGCCAGGCGCTGCTGGCGGCGGCGACCAGCGGCTGCGGCAAATTCTTTCTCGGCACCGACAGCGCACCGCACCCGGTACACCTGAAAGAACACGCCAGTGGTTGTGCCGGTTGCTACACCGCCGCCACGGCCATGGAACTGTATGCCCAGGCGTTTGATTCGGTCGGCCGGCTCGACCAGCTGGAAGCCTTTGCCAGCTTCAACGGCGCCGATTTTTACGGCCTGCCGCGCAACACTGGCACGCTCACCCTGAGGCGCGTGCCATCAATCGTGCCGGAAAAGTTTGCCTTCGGCCAGTCCGAGCTCAAGCCCTTGTGTGCTGGTGAGACCCTGACGTGGCGTGTGATGGACTGAGGCATTCGAGATTTCAAGGGAGGTCGCCATGAATGCTGCTGTGAGCCAAAAGATGGCGTTATTGATCGACGCAGACAATCAAGGCCCTGCAGCACTTGAGCAGGTATTTGTCGAGTTGCAGAAACATGCGGTGCAGTTGTCCGTTTTGCGTGCCTACGGTGGACTAGAAAAGTTGACGGGAATTTCCGCCGTGTTGCGTAGGCATGCTGTGCGCGCGTTTGTGAATCAGGGCAAAGGCACGACCGATGTGGCGCTAACCATAGATGCCATGGATTTGCTGCATGACGGCCAGTTGCCGAACATTGTTGGTGTGGTATCTAGTGATGCCGATTTCGCCCCGTTGGTGATTCGCTTGCGTGAATCGGGGGCTCTGGTTTGGTGCTTTGCTTCGCGATCCAATGCGACGGCCGAGTCCTTGTATCGTGCCTACGACAAAGTGTTCTTTGTGGATGATGCGTTGAATGCGACTAGGGTTCAGCCCGGCACTGCTGCAAATGCGCTATCGATGCCAACATCGGCCCCAACGCCATCAAATCTCACAGCAGTCGCCACGCTCTTGCCGATCGAAGATGTTGACATGGTTCGGCAAATACTGGACGCGTTGCCAGATTGGCTTCCCAACACAGTCAAAATGCTCAACCAGATTGGTGGGCCATTACGCTCCAGTGGCATTGCCAAGGGGTCCAAGCCGCTACACGAACTGTTCCGAAAATTCCCTGCCTACTTCAAAGTCCAGCCACCATCAGGCCCAGCCAAACAGGTCAAACTCTTGAAAAAGCCGGATTGATGTCAAAACCGATATCGGCAATCAATTGGCAGGTACCCTGGCTGGCGCCATGGCAACCATTGGGGGAAGCGCTGGCGCAGCAGGTGCTGGCGGGTGTGGCGCAGCCGCAGGCGCTCAACGCCGCTGCAGCGCTGCTGGCTAAGCACGCAGCCTGCTCCGTGCACTTTGTGCCGCAGTCCAGACTGCCGCTTGGAACCGCTTACGAGCACTATATTTTTGACAGCCGCCTCTGCCCAACCCGCGAGGGCTTGCACGACTTTTTCAATGGCCTGGCGTGGCTGTACTTTCCCCGCACCAAAGCCCGTTTGAACCAGCTGCACATGGCGCAGATCGAGCGTACCGGTATCGCCCCGGTGCGCGGCCCGGCGCGTGATGCGCTGACTGTGTTTGACGAAAACGCCGCGTTCATGTCTGCCCCTGATGCTTTGTGGAATGCGCTGCTGGCCAAAGACTGGCAGCAGGTGTTTGGCGACCTGCGTGGGCTATGGCAGCAGACGCAGTTGGTACTCTTTGGCCACGCCTTGCTGGAGAAGCTGGTTTGCCCAAGAAAATCGATCACAGCCCACGTTTACCGTGCGCAAACAGCTACAAACAGCATAGCGGATTTGGACGCCTGGGTGGCTGCAGATCTG
>JBBIGT010000144.1:0-4886 GCA_037447395.1 Comamonadaceae bacterium
CGTGCTGGCCAGTCGGCGCGTCGAAAAACTCAAGGACTTGCGCGCGCAGATCGAAGGCGAGGGCGGCGACGCGCACGTGGTGGCGCTCGACGTCACCGACCTGGCGTCGGTCAAGGCGGCGGTGGCGCACGCTGAAACCGAGGTTGGCTCGATCGACATCCTGGTCAACAACTCGGGCGTCAGCACGACGCAGCGCATTCAAGACGTGGGCGAGCACGACTTTGACTTCGTCTTTGACACCAACGTCAAGGGCGCGTTTTTTGTCGCGCAAGAGGTGGGCAAGCGCATGCTGGCGCGTGCGCAAGGCGCCGCGCCCGGCACCTACACCGGCGGGCGTATCGTCAACGTGGCGTCGATGGCCGGCCTGCGCGTGCTACCCAAGATTGGCGTCTACGCCATGAGCAAGGCGGCGGTGGTGCAGATGACGCGCGCCATGGCGCTGGAGTGGGGCCGCTTTGGCATCAACGTCAACGCCATTTGCCCGGGCTACATCGACACCGAGATCAACCACAGCCACTGGCAGACCGAAGCCGGCCAAAAGCTCATCACCATGCTGCCGCGCAAACGCGTCGGCCAGCCGCAGGACCTGGACGCCTTGCTGGTGATGCTGTGCGCCGACCAAAGCCACTTTATCAACGGCGCGGTGATTTCTGCAGATGACGGCTTTGGCGTCTGAGGCGCCGCTGACTGCCGCCAGCCTCTGGACGGGCATTGCCGCCGGCTTAACCGCCGGGGCACTGTGGGGCATGGTCTTCGTGGTGCCGCGCATGACGGTGGGTTTGTCGGCGGTGGACGTGACCGCCGGGCGCTTTGTCAGCTTTGGCGTCATTGCCGCGCTGGTCATGGCGCTGCGTGGCCGCCGGCACCGCTGGCCGACGCCGCGCCAGGCGGCCAGCGCGCTGGCGCTGAGTACGCTGGGCGCCACCGGCTACTACCTGCTGCTGGCGCAGGCCATTCAATGCGCCGGCAGCGCGGTGCCGACGCTGATCATTGGCACCATTCCGATCTGGGTCATGCTGCTGGGCAAACCCGCCGCGTTGCGCTGGCGCGCGCTGCTGCCGGGCTTGCTGCTGACGTCGCTGGGCCTGGCCTTGATGATGCAGGTGACGCTGGCGCAGGTGCTGGTGCGCCCGCAGGGCGGCGCGCAATTCTGGTGGGGCGTGCTGTTGGCGTTGGGCGCGATGCTCAGCTGGACGGCTTTTGCCTTGCTCAACGCCGCGTGGCTCAGGCGCCACCCCGAGGTCAGTGCCACCGCCTGGGCCAACTGGCTGGGCGTCGCCACGGGCCTGGGTGCGCTGCTCTTGTGGGTGGTTGCTGGTTCAGATCAAAATCAGCTTCTAGCCATTGATAATAAAGCGTGGATAGCTACAGTTTGTATAGTGACTGGTTTGGGCGCGGGTTGGGCTGCGAGTATTTTGTGGAACTTGGCCAGCCAGCTGCTGAGCGTCAGTTTGTGCGGCCAGTTGATCATCAGCGAGACGCTGTTTGCGCTCTTTTATTCGTTTGTCTGGGACGGTCTTTGGCCGACGCCGGCACAGGGTGGGGCGGCCGTGCTGTTCACGCTGGGCATCGTCGCTTCCGTCAGGGCGCACCGCTGATGCGCTGGACGGCCGACAATTTTGCGCGCGGTGCCTTGCGGCGTTGGCTGCAGGCGCCGGGCTCGCTGAGCGCGCGGCTGGCTGCTTGCGGTGCGCATTTTTCGGTGCAGGTGCTGGGCCAGGGGCGCGCACCGCTGACGCCTGACGAAGCGTGCGCGCTGGGGCATGCGTGGCAGCGCGTCGGCTACGCGCGCGAGGTGTTGCTGCACGTTGACGGCCAGCCGCGGGTGCTGGCGCGCAGCGTCACCGGCATGGCTGCCTCCCGGGGCGCCTGGCGTGCGGTGCGCGGCCTGGGTACGCGGCCGCTGGCTGATGTGTTGTTCAAACGGCTGGGCATTGACCGCGCGCCGTTGTCGTACGGCAAACTGCTGCCGGCCCAGGCGCTGCGGCACGCCGCCCAACGGCGCTGGGTGCAGGCGTTGGCGCAAGACTTGCCGCGGCGCGCCCTGCCGGCGCGCCGTTCGGCGTTTCGCCGCGGCGCTGAGAGCCTGCTGGTGATGGAGATTTTTGTGGCCCCGGACTGGTCCTGGTCGCCGGCTGCGCGTCAAGCAAAAACAGGCCACAGGAGACGCACGTGAAGCTGGAACTACCGCCGCAGAAAAAACTGATTTTCGAAATGACCCTGCCGATCCGCTGGGGCGACATGGACGCCATGGGCCACGTCAACAACACCTCTTACTTTCGCTACATGGAGACGATCCGCCTGGACTGGATGCGTTCGGTCAACGCCATGCCCGATCCGCGCGGCGCCGGGCCGGTGATCCTCAACGCCTTCTGCAATTTTTACAAGCAGCTTGAATACCCGGGCGATGTGCTGGTGCGCCTCTATGCCAGTGACCCGGCGCGCACCACCTTTGAGACCTGGACGACGCTGGCGCTGGCGGCCCAGCCCGGCGTCATTTACGCCGAAGGCGGCGCCACGGCGGTGTGGGTGGATTTTCCGAAGCAAAAAGCCATCGAGCTGCCGCGCTGGCTGCGCGACATCGTCAGCGACTAAAAAACTTCAGAATGAAAAATGACCGCTGGCGATCAGGCGGTCGATTTCGGCCTCGGCCGCCAGCCAGTCGTCTTGTGGGCTGCCCAGGGTGAAGCCGCGCCGTTCGGCAATGTAGAACGCCGCCACGGCGACGTAGTGGTTGCGCTGTTCAGCGCTCAGCACTGGCTTGGGCGCGGTGGACGCTTTCAGGTGCACCTCGGGCGCGCTGATTTTTTTGGTGGGGGCCGGTTTGGTCACAGATTTGGCGACGGACTTGACGGCCGGTTTGGTCGATACGGTCTGGCGGGTCGTTGCCGCTACGCGCTTGACAGGAGCGACGGCTTTGGCCGGGGCGGCAGTGGCAGCGGTCTTTTTTGCGGAGGTGGCCATGGCGGTGTCTTTCAGTGGGTGGATGGGCAAATTGTAGTCAGCGACCTCAGGGTTTTTACTGATTTTTGTCAGTGAAAGCGGCCTGGTACGGACCGCGGTCCGTGGCGTTCGAAGTTGATTTGCTACGATGCGCTGAAAACCCGCGGCAACGCAAAAACAACTATTTGGAGTAGCAATGAACGACTTTCTTTGGCAGCCGCCAAAACAGCGCCAACTCGACGCCCACCTTACTGCCTTTATCGACCTGGCCAACCGTCGCCATGGCTTGCAGATCGGCGATTTTGCGCAACTGCACCAATGGTCGGTGCAGCAGCCGGCGGACTTTTGGTCGCTGGTCTGGGACTACACCCAGGTGCGCGCCAGCGTGCGTGGTGAGCGTGTGCTGGTCGACGCCGCGCAGATGCCCGGCGCGCGCTTTTTTCCCGATGCGCGGCTCAATTTTGCCGAGAACCTGCTGGCGCGCCCCAGCCTGGGTGAGGCGATGATTTTTTGGGGCGAGGACAAGGTGCGCCGGCGCGTCTCGCACGCGCAGCTGCGCGCGCAGGTGTCGCAATGCGCGCAGGCGCTGCAGGCGCTGGGCGTGGTCGCCGGCGACAAGGTGGCAGCCTACATGCCCAACATGCCCGAGACCATCGTCTTCATGCTCGCCGCGGCCAGCATTGGCGCGGTGTTTTCGTCGGCGTCGCCCGACTTCGGCGTGCAGGGCGTGCTTGACCGCTTCGGCCAGATCGCGCCCAAGGTGCTGCTGGCGTGCAACGGCTACTACTACAACGGCAAGACGCTCGACATCCGCGACAAGGTGGCAGCGGTCAGCAAGCAGATGCCCAGCTTGTGCCAGGTGGTGGTGGTGCCCTACATCGAAGGCGCGGCGTCGCTCGATGGCATTGCCCACGCCGTTGCCTGGGATGACTTTCTGGCGCGGCAGACACCGCGTACGCTGGCGTTTGCGCAATTGCCGTTTGACCATCCGCTGTTCATCATGTTTTCCAGTGGCACCACCGGTGTGCCCAAGTGCATCGTTCATCGTGCGGGCGGCGTGTTGCTCAAGCTCTTGTGCGAACATCAATTGCACTGCGATATCAAGCCGGGCGACCGCTTGTTCTTTTTCACCACCTGCGGCTGGATGATGTGGAACTGGCTCGCCGGTGGCCTGGCCAGCGGCGCCACGCTGATGCTCTACGACGGCTCGCCCTTTGCCGCCAACGGTCACATCCTCTGGGACTACGCTGACGCCGCCCACTGCAACCTGTTTGGCACCTCGGCCAAGTTCATCGACGCCATGGGCAAGGCCGGCCTGTCGCCCAAACACACACACGAGCTGCGCGACCTGCGCACGCTGTTTTCCACCGGCTCGCCGCTGGTGCCCGAAGGCTTTGACTTTGTCTACCAGCACATCAAGGAAGACATCGCGCTCAATTCGATCGCCGGCGGTACCGATCTGCTGGGTTGCTTTGTTGCCGGTGTGGCGACGCTGCCGGTGCGCCGCGGCGAGATTCAGGTGCCGGTGCTCGGCATGGCCGTCCAGGTGTGGGACGAAGAAGGGCATGAAGTGGCGCGCGGTGTCAAGGGCGAACTGGTGTGCAGCCAGACCTTCCCGAGCGTGCCACTGGGTTTGCTCAACGATCCCGACGACAAGAAATTTCGCGCCGCCTACTTCGACCGCTTCGCCAACGTCTGGTATCACGGCGACTACATCGAGCACACCGCGCACGGCGGCTACGTCATCCACGGTCGCTCGGACGCCACGCTCAACCCGGGCGGCGTGCGTATCGGCACGGCCGAAATCTACCGTCAGGTCGAGCAACTGCCCGAGGTTGCCGAGTCACTGGTCATCGGCCAGAACTGGCCGCCGCAAAAGCCCGAGGATGTGCGCGTGGTCTTGTTCGTGCGCCTGCAGGCGGGCGTGCAGCTCGACGACGCCT
>JBBIGT010000145.1:0-4693 GCA_037447395.1 Comamonadaceae bacterium
CTAAAGACTCCCCACAGGGAGAAGCACCGCAAGGTGCCATGACAAGAACGCCGGCTGGGCGCCGGCTGCAAAAGGGTCGCCATTGTATCTGCCGGGGGCGTCGCGACGGGGCGCCTAAAATGCCCGCTTTCACTCGCCAGTACTGCATTTCATGGCCAAAGCCACCACCCACGCACCGACGCCGCCAGCCAACTTCGAGACCGCGTTGCGCGAGCTCGAGCAACTGGTAGCCCAGCTTGAATCGGGTGACCTGCCGCTGGAGCAGTTGCTCACGCACTACCAGCGCGGCGCCGCGCTGCTGGCGTTCTGCCGCGAGCGGCTGCAGGCGGTGCAAGCGCAGGTGCAGGTGCTTGATCAGGGGGTGCTCAAAGCCTGGTCGGGCGACGCCGCATGAGCGCGGACTTCGATTTTTCGGGTTGGATAGCGGCACGGCTGGCCGACGTGGAGTGCGCGCTGGACGCCTGGGTCAGCGTCGACACGACCGGTGTGCAGGACCATCACGCACCGGCGCAACTGATGGCGGCCATGCGCTACGCCGTGCTCGACGGTGGCAAGCGCTTGCGCCCCTTGCTGGTTCAGGCGGCAGCCCAGGCGCTGGGCGTCGATCCGCAAGCCCAGGCCGTCTTGCGCGCGGCCTGCGCCGTCGAGCTGATCCACGCCTATTCCCTGGTGCACGACGACCTGCCGTGCATGGACAACGACGTTCTGCGTCGCGGCAAGCCGACGGTGCACGTGGCCTACGGCGAAGCGGTGGCCTTGCTGGCCGGTGACGCGCTGCAGGCGCTGGCCTTTGAATTGTTGACGCCGCCGGGCGACCGCGTGCCGGCGGCGACGCAGGCCAGCCTGTGCCGCCTGCTGGCGCGCGCCGCCGGTTGTGCCGGCATGGCCGGCGGCCAGGCGATCGATCTGGCCAGCGTTGGCCAGCCCCTGAGCGAGGCGCAATTGCGCGAGATGCATCGACTGAAAACCGGCGCCTTGCTGCAAGCCAGCGTCATGATGGGCGCGGCTTGCGGCGGCAACGGCGCCAGCGACGCGCGCGCGACGCTGGCGCTGCAAGACTTTGGTGCGGCGATCGGTCTGGCCTTTCAGGTCGTTGACGACGTGCTCGACGTGACGGCCGACTCGGCCACGCTGGGCAAAACCGCCGGCAAGGACGCCCAAGCCGACAAACCCACCTACGTGTCGCTGATGGGCCTGGCCCGCGCCCGTGACTACGCGCGCGCGCTGCAGGCGCAGGCGCTGGAGGCGTTGGCGCGCAGCGGCCTGACTGACGTGCGCGCCTTGACCGCGCTGGCCAACAGGGTCGTCGAGCGGTCCAATTGAGTGCGCCGTAAATTTATGAAAAATTGGCCTCTAGCCATTATTTAATAAGCGCAAGCAGTTATAAAAAGTGTAGCGTATGTTGACCCAACTCCCGTATCCCCTGTTGCAGTCGATCGCCGCGCCGCAGGACCTGCGCCGGCTGGCGCGGCCGCAACTGCCGCAGTTGTCGACCGAGCTGCGCGCCTTCCTGCTCGACAGCGTCGCCAAGACCGGCGGGCACCTCAGCTCGAACCTGGGTACGGTCGAGCTGACGGTGGCGCTGCATTACGTCTTCAACACGCCGCACGACCGCGTCGTCTGGGACGTGGGGCACCAGACCTATCCGCACAAGATTTTGACGGGCCGGCGCGAGCGCATGGCCAGCCTGCGTCAGCTCGGCGGCCTGAGCGGTTTTCCGCGGCGTGACGAGAGCGAGTTTGACGCCTTTGGCACGGCGCACTCCAGCACGTCGATCTCGGCGGCGCTGGGCATGGCGTTGGCCAGTCGCCTCAAGGGCGAAGACCGGCAGGTGATTGCCGTCATTGGCGACGGCGCGATGACCGGCGGCATGGCCTTCGAGGCGATGAACAACGCTGGCGTCACCGACTGCAATCTGCTGGTCATTCTCAACGACAACGACATGTCAATCAGCCCGCCGGTGGGTGCGCTCAACCGGTATCTTGCCAAGCTGCTCAGCGGCCAGTTTTATGCCGCTGCCAAGAACGCTGGCAAGACCGTGCTCAAGGGCGCGCCGCCGCTGTGGGAACTGGCCAAGCGCTTCGAAGAATCGGCCAAGGGCATCGTCAAGCCGGTGACGCTGTTCGAGAAATTTGGCTTCAATTACGTCGGCCCGATCGACGGCCACGACGTCGATACGCTGGTCAGCGTGCTGGAAAACATCAAGCAGCTCAAAGGCCCGCAGTTCCTGCACGTGGTCACCAAAAAAGGCCAGGGCTACAAGCGCGCCGAGGCCGACCCGATCGCCTACCACGGGCCGGGCAAGTTCGACCCGGCGGTCGGTTTGCAACAATCCAGCGCACCGGCCAAACCGACGTTTACCCAGGTGTTCGGCCAGTGGGCCTGCGACATGGCCGCGGCCGACGCCAAACTGGTGGCGATCACGCCGGCCATGCGCGAAGGCTCAGGGCTAGTCGAGTTTCATCAGCGCTATCCCGAGCGCTACTTTGACGTCGGCATTGCCGAACAGCACGCTGTGACTTTTGCCGCCGGCCTGGCCTGCGAGGGTCTGAAGCCGGTGGTGGCGATCTATTCCACTTTTCTGCAGCGCGGCTACGACCAGTTGATTCACGACGTGGCCATCCAGAACCTGCCGGTGGTGTTTGCGCTGGACCGCGCCGGCCTGGTCGGCGCTGACGGGGCCACCCACGCCGGTGCCTACGACATCGCCTATTTGCGCTGTATCCCCAACCTGAGCGTGGCCTGCCCGGCCGATGAAAACGAATGCCGTCGACTGCTCAGTACCGCCTATGCGCAAGCGACACCGGTGGCCGTGCGCTATCCGCGTGGCGCGGGCGCTGGCGTGGCGGTGGGTCAATCGCTGGATGCGCTGCCATTTGGCAAAGGCGAGCTGCGCCGCCAGGGTCAGCGTGTGGCGATCCTGGCGTTTGGCACCTTGCTTTACCCGGCGCTGCAAGTTGCCGAGAAAATCAACGCGACGGTGGTCAACATGCGCTGGGCCAAGCCGCTCGACGTCGACCTGCTGCTGCAAGTGGCCGCGCAGCACGACGCGCTGGTGACGCTGGAAGAAGGCGCGCTGATGGGCGGTGCCGGCAGCGCCGTGCTGGAGGCGCTGGCCGGCGCCGGCCTGAGTAAATCAGTGTTGCAACTGGGGCTGCCCGACAAGTTCATCGAACACGGCGACTCGGCCAAGCTGCTGGGGCTGCAGGGGCTGGACGCGGCGGGCATCGAGGCGGCGATCCGCCAACGCTTTGAAAATATTTTGTCGCCCACCTGAAAATTTGTGCGCCCCTGCGCAAGGGAAAACCCGCACGCGGTCGCCTGGGCGACTTTCTAGAATGTTGCCCGACTCTTATCAGTCATTGCCGTGGCCATAGGGTGCGGCAAGTCGGTCATCTATCAATCTAGGAGTACTTAATGGATCGTCGTTCCCTCATTAAAAACGCCGGTATCGCCGGTGTTTTGGCCGCTGGTGCAGCACCCGTGGTGCACGCCCAAGGTGCCGCCATCCGCTGGCGCCTGGCGTCGAGCTTCCCGAAGGCGCTGGACACCATTTACGGCGCTGCCGAGACCTTTGCCAAGAAAGTTGGTGAGATGTCCGGTGGCAAGTTCACCATTTCCGTGCACGCCGGTGGCGAGCTGATGCCGGCACCGGCGGTGCTTGACGGCGCATCCAACGGCACCGTTGAAATGGCACACACCGCGCCGTATTACTTCTTCGGCAAAGACCCGACGTACGCGATGGACTGCGCGATTCCGTTTGGTCTGAACAGCCGCCAGATGACCGCCTGGATGTATCAGGGTAACGGCATGAAGCTGTTTCGCGAGTTCTACGGCAAGGTCGGCATCGTCAACTTCCCGATGGGCAACACCGGTGCCCAAATGGGCGGCTGGTACCGCAAGGAAATCAAGTCGGTGGCCGACCTCAAGGGTCTGAAGTTCCGCGTTGGCGGCTTTGGCGGCAAGGTGCTGGCCAAACTTGGCACGGTGCCGCAAAACATTCCGGGCGGCGAAATCTACACCGCGCTGGAAAAAGGCACCATCGACGCCGCCGAATGGGTCGGCCCCTACGACGACCTGAAGCTCGGCTTCAACAAGGTGGCACCGTTCTACTACTATCCCGGCTGGTGGGAAGGCGGCCCGCAACTGAGTTTGTACGTCAACCAGAAAGCGTATGAAGGCCTGTCGGCCGAGTACAAGGCGATCATCGAATCGGCGGCGGCGTTTGCGCACACCGACATGCAGGCCAAGTACGACGCCAAGAACCCGGCGGCCTTGAAGACTCTGGTTGGCCAGGGTGTCAAACTGCGGCCGTTCCCCAACGAGGTGCTGGGCGCCGCCTTCAAGGCCGCGCAAGAGGTCTACAAGGAGCTCAACGACACCAACCCCGAGTGGAAGAAGATATACGCCGACTACGACGCTTTCCGGCGCGAGTCGAACCTGTGGTTCCGCTTCACCGAAGCGCGTTTCGACAGCTTCATGCAGGCGCAAAAACTGTAAATTGCTGGTGCTTCGGCGCCGCAAAAAAAGGGCCGCGAGGCCCTTTTTTTTATGTCCGTCTCAGCAGTATGTTTACTGCGACGGTCCCTTTTTCGTGCCTTCCATCAACGCCTTCAAGGCGTCGTCGTCGGATTGACCACCGGGCGCGGGTGCCTCTACAGCGGGCGCCGCCGTGCCTGCGGACGCGCTGGCG
>JBBIGT010000146.1:0-4583 GCA_037447395.1 Comamonadaceae bacterium
TTTATTGTGCTGCAACGGCTGGTCGCGCGCCCAACAAACGCTCTTCGGCCTCGCGGGTCAATACGGTGATGCTGATTCTACGGTTGGCCGGGCTGCGTGGATTTTTCTCGTCGAGCAGGAGGCTCGAGGCCATGCCCATGACGCGGGCGATTTTTTCGTCGGGCAGGCCGGCGCCGACCAACTCGCGTCGGGTGGCGTTGGCGCGGTCGGCGGAGAGCTCCCAGTTGCTGTAGCCGCGCGCACCGCTGCCATAGGGCGTCTGATCGGTGTGACCGTCCAGGCTGATCTTGTTGTCGACGTCGACCAGCGCTTCGCCAATGAGCTGCAGGATGTCGCGCATGTACGGCTTGACGCTGGCGCTGCCGCTGTCGAACATCGGGCGTTTCTGGTCGTCGACGATCTGGATTTGCAGGCCGTCGGGGGTGATCGCCAGCTTGATCTGATCGCTGAACTCGGCCAGCTTGGGCGTGCCAGAGATGACGCCGCTGATCTTGGCGCTGAGTTCGGCCAGTTTGCGCGCGTCCTGCTGGGCCCGCGCCGCCTTGGCCTGGTCGCCCGACTGGCGTTTGGCGCGGGCGTTGTTGCCGTCGCCGCGCTTGGCCTGGCCGGCGGTTTGCGTCAGGTCGCTGCCGCCGCCGTTGATGACGCTGGCGCTGGCGCCGGCGCCACTGCCGCCTTGCATGGCCACTTTCAGGGGCGACTGAAAGTAGTCCGACAAGCCTTTTTTGTCGCCTTCGGACGTGCTGCCGAGCAGCCACATCAACAAAAAGAACGCCATCATGGCGGTGACGAAGTCGGCGTAGGCGATCTTCCACGCGCCGCCGTGGGCGACGTGCGCCGCCTTCTTGACGCGCTTGATGATGATCGGCTGGAGTTTTTTGGCTTCAGTTGCCATGGGCCGTCGTGCCTGCGTTATTTTTTCTTGACGAAGGCTTCGAGTTCGCCAAATGTCGGCCGCTCGGTAGAGAACAGCACCTTGCGACCAAATTCAATCGCTGTGGCCGGGTTGTAGCCCTGCATGCTGGCCAGCAGTGTGGTCTTGATGCATTGGAATTCCTTGCCGGCTTCTTCGACTTTTTGCTCCAGCAGACCAGCCAGCGGCTCGGCAAACGCATACGCCAGCAAGATGCCCAGGAAGGTGCCAACCAACGCCGAGGCGATCATGCCGCCGAGCACGGCCGGTGGCTGACCCACCGAGCCCATGGTGTTGACCACGCCGAGCACGGCGGCGACGATACCAAACGCCGGCAAGCCGCCGGCAATGCGCTGCAGCGCGGCCACGGCGGCGTGTTCTTCGGCGTGGTGGGTGTCGATCTCGCTGTCCATGATCGACTCGATCTCGTGCGCGTTGAGGTTGCCCGAAACCATCATGCGCAGGTAGTCGGTAATGAACTCGACCACATGGTGGTCGCTGCCGACGGCGCCGTGCTTCTTGAATATCTCCGACGAGTGCGGATCTTCAACGTCTTTTTCGATGGCCATCAGCCCCTCTTTGCGGGCTTTTTGCAAAATGTCGTAAAGCAGCGCCAGCAAGTCCATGTAGCGTGCCTTGGTGTACTTGCTGCCCTTGAAGCAGGTGCCCAGTCCCTTGAGGCTGGCCTTGATCACCTTCATCTGGTTGTTGGCGACGAACGCGCCGATCGTCGCGCCGCCGATGGTGATCAGCTCGAACGGCAGCGCCTGCAGCACGACCATGATGTTGCCACCGTGAAAGATGAACACGCCAAAGACGCATGCCATCACGATGAGCCAGCCGACGATTACGAACATAGGCGAACAGTCTGAATAGAAACGCTTGGTTAAGACGGCCGGGGTCAGGCCCCCGACGCGCTGGTCTCTATCATATCGTCCTGATTTGCGTCATCTTGAAATATATGACAAAAATGGCTGCTAACCCTTATTAATAAAGGGCAAGTAGCTATTATTTATGTATCAATGCAAGAGAATGCCACCGGCCACGCCGCCCTTGCCGGCGCGCGCTGGCGGGGCGCACAAGCCGCACTCGAAGTGGCGGGCGTTCTCGTAGGGCTCGGTGACGAAACGGCCACCGCAGTGGCTGCAGGGCGTCATCGCCAGCATGTGGTTGTCGACAAACTTCACCAGCCGCCAAGCGCGGGTAATGGTCAGCAGCGGCTCCAGGTGGCAGGTACTGATCTGCTCGGTGTACAGGCGGTAAGCCTTCATCAGTGCGTCGACGTCGTCGAGCGCGCTGACCTTGGTCAGGTATTCGTAGGTGTTGAGAAACAGCGACGCGTGGATGTTGGGCTGCCAGGTCAGGAACCAGTCGGTGGAAAACGGCAGCTGCCCTTTGGACGGCGACTTACCGGCAACTTCCTTGTACAGGCGCAACAGGCGCTCGTACGACAGGCTGGTCTCACTCTCAAGCACCTGCAGGCGCGCGCCGAGTTGGATCAGCGCCACGGCGCGCTCGACTTGGCGGGAATCGTTGAGGACGCTTTTCGGTGCGGTGGCCATGGCGTGCGTCCCTTAAAGCGCTTGCGCGTATTGGCCGGCCATCAAGATGCTGGCGTGCAATTTGGTGGTGGCGTCGTTGTCGACCTTGCTGGGCGTGTGGTTGGTCAGCAGGCCCCAGACCATGTCGTCGTCGACGCGGAAGCGGCACAGCAGCATCGGGCTGGCGGCAATTTTCAAAATCTGCGCTGGCGACAACAGGGCAATCAAATCGGCCGACTCCTCAGAAATGCCCAGCCGGAACAGTGCCTCGGCCTTGTCCCTGCGAATCACGTTTTGCGCCAGCATCAGGTAGGTGAGATTGGCGTCGCGAATCTCGCGCGAGAGTTGTTCGTCGTTCATCAGAAGCTCCGGAAAAAGGGGGCAAACATTTGCATGGTGTTTGCGGCGCAATTGCCTCGTTCACCACCGCATGAGCGAATTCTGAAAGTCGGTCGCAAAAACCTGAATCGGTGTTTGGCTGTTGCTGCTGTCTCTTTTGCGGTGTGGCTTGTCGGCTAAATTCCTACAAGACGTTTTGCAGAATAAGCCATGCAAAGCGCGGCATTTGTCGCGCTTACGGTGATTCGCTCTGCATTGCCGTGCGCCGTGGACATCGCCCTACAGTATTCCGACAATGAAAGCAGTCGTTCTTGCGGGTGGTTTGCGTACGCGCATCTCTGAGGAGACCCACCTCAGGCCCAAACCGATGATTGAAATCGGCGGCAAGCCCATGCCGTGGCACATTTTGAAGCTGTATTCGGCGCACGGCATCAATGAATTCGTCATTTGCTGCGGCTGCAAGGGCTATTTGATCAAGGAATACTTTGCCAATTACTTCTTGCACATGTCCGACGTCACGTTCGACTTGACCAACGACCAAATGCAAGTGCATTGCAAACACGCCGAGCCCTGGAAAGTGACCCTTGTCGATGCCGGCGAGGACACCATGACCGGCGGGCGTTTGCGGCGCGTGGCCGACTACGTTCGTAACGAAGAAGCCTTCTGCTTCACCTACGGCGCCTTGCAGATGGCCGGGGAACAGGTTCGCGGTTCTACTGAGAAGCCGCGTGGCGATGGTGGACTGATCAACGGCGGCTTCTTCGTGTTGTCGCCGAAAGTCTTGCCACGCGTTGCTGATGACGCCACGCCGTGGGAGATGGCGCCCTTGGCAGGTCTGGTGGCGGATGGCGAATTGATGGCCTTCGAGCATCATGGCTTCTGGCAACCCATGGATACCCTGCGCGAGAAAACGCTGCTGGAGTATTTGTGGCTATCGGGCAAAGCGCCCTGGAAAATCTGGTGATTCAAGCGTGTCAGCAGTTTTGGCAGGGCAAGCAGGCGCTGTTGATCGGGTACACCAGTTTCAAAGGCGCCTGGCTGGCGCTGTGGCTGCAACGCCTGGGGCGCACGTGACCGGGCTGGCCCTGCCACCGAATACAACGCCCAGCCTGTTTGCCCTGTTTGATACCCCCGGCTGGCTCGACAGCCGAATGCGACACGGCCCTGGCAGCACCTGCTGGAGCCGCTGGCCGGATATTTGCGCTTGGTTGCGCGGCTGTGGCACCAGCCGCAGCTGGCTGGCGCGTATAACTTTGGTCCGGCGACGGATGCTGCGGCGAGCGTTAGGGAACGTCTGATTAATAACAAATTGATGTGCTGTCGCCGCCAGCATCGCACCCAGTTCGGTCACCCACGCCGATCCGCGTCATCTGAGACCGGTTTTTTGGGTTTCCCGTGCGCCTATCAGGCCTCCTTGCCCGATGTCGCCAAGGTGCGCTGGTTTGGTTTGGTTGGAGATGATCCCCGGTTGTTATTACTTCAGCAGTGCCAATACCCCTTGCGGAATCTGGTTGGCCTGCGCCACCATGGCGGTGCCAGCCTGTTGCAGAATCTGCGCCCGGCTCAGGTTGGCCGTCTCCATGGCAAAGTCGGCATCCTGGATGCGGCTGCGCGAAGCCGACAGGTTTTCAGAGGTAATTTGCAGGCTGGAAATGCTGGTCTCAAAGCGTGACTGCAGCGCGCCGAGCTTGGCGCGTTCGCCGTTGATGAATGCCAGCGCCGAGTCGACCGTCTTCAGTGCATTGGTGGCGTTGCTGAAAGTGGTGATGTCCAGGTTGGCCACCGCTTGC
>JBBIGT010000147.1:0-4573 GCA_037447395.1 Comamonadaceae bacterium
AGTCAACCACCGAGTCGTTGGGGTTGAGCATGTACATCTTGCTCTTGTTCTCTGAGCCGCCGCCTTTGGCCGCGACGGTGATTTCGACCTTGTTGCCGGGAACGATGTCGGTGAAGATCACCGCTGGCGTATTGTCCTTGGTGTTCTTGCGCTCGAATTGCGGGTCGGCGACGACGCTCTTGCGCAAGGTGTTCTCGGGCAGGCAGTAGGCGCGGCGCACGCCTTCGTTGATGGCATCGTCGAGGCTGCCGGTGAATCCTTCCCAGCGCACGTCCATACCGACTTTCAAAAACACGTTGACGATGCCGGTGTCCTGGCAGATCGGGCGGTGGCCTTCGGCGCTCATCTTGCTGTTGGTCAGAATCTGCGCGATGGCGTCCTTGGCCGCGGGCGATTGCTCGCGTTCATAGGCTTTGGCCAGGTGGGCAATGTAGTCGGTGGGGTGGTAGTAACTGATGTACTGCAGGGCGGCGGCGATGGACTCGATCAGGTCGTTTTGACGGATAGCGGTAGTCATGGTGAAGATGCCTCAAGAGTTATGCGGAAACACGGGTTGTCACTAAGATCGAAGTTTAACCAAGCCAATCTGCGCGCGGGCTGACGCTTGCGCGCCGTTACCCGCATCGTCATGTTCAAGTTTGTGCACCATCGTCTGAGCCAATTCGTCAATTCGCAAACCATCGGTGGCGTGTTGCTGGCGCTGGCGGCTTTGCTGGCGCTGCTGTTGTCTAACTCGCCCTGGCAAGGCGCGTACAACGACTGGTTGCAGGCCACCAGCGAGATTCACATCGGCAACGGCTGGCTGGTGCTGGCCAAGCCGACGCTGATTTGGGTGAACGACTTGTGGATGGCGGTGTTTTTCTTTCTGGTTGGCCTGGAGATCAAGCGTGAGCTGCTACAAGGCGAATTGGCCAGCGTGCGCCAGGCCTTGCTGCCCGCCGGCGCGGCCTTCGGTGGCATGATGGTGCCGGCGCTGATCTACGCTGCCATCAACCAGCACGACCCGGTCGCGTTGCAGGGCTGGGGCATCCCCATGGCCACCGACATTGCTTTTGCGCTGGGTATTTTGCTGTTGTTGGGCAGCAGGGTGCCGACGTCGCTGAAAGTCTTCTTGACCGCGGTGGCCATCATCGACGACCTGGGGGCCATTCTGGTCATTGCCATCTTTTACACCGCCGACCTGTCCTGGCCGATGCTGTTGGCCGCCGGCGTCGGCGGCTTGGTGTTACTGGCGTTGAATCGCCTGCGCGTTATGGCCATCGGCCCCTATGTGATGGTTGGCCTGGTGATTTGGGTGTGTGTGCTCAAGTCTGGCGTGCACGCCACACTGGCGGGCGTCATGACCGCTCTGGCCGTGCCGTTGGCGGACGGCCGGGGTGGCTCGCCGCTGGCGCGCGCCGAGCACGCACTGCACCCGTGGGTGGCCTATGCCATTTTGCCGGTGTTTGCCTTTGCCAACGCCGGCGTGTCGCTACAAGGCGTCGATCTGGTCAGCGTGACGCATAGTGTGCCACTGGGCATCGCCGCCGGCCTGGTGCTGGGCAAGGCGCTGGGCGTCTTTGGCGCGTCATGGCTGTTGATTCGCTTTACCGGCGCGGCTTTGCCCGAGCGCAGCAGTTGGCGGCAGTTTGTTGGTGTTTGCGTTTTGTGCGGCGTCGGCTTCACCATGAGTTTGTTCATCGGCGCCTTGGCGTTTGAGGGTGCCGCCGCCAGCTACGCCACGCAGGTCAAGATCGGTGTCTTGCTGGGCTCGCTGATCAGCGCCACGCTGGCGCTGGCGCTGCTGCTGAAAGCCTCAGTGCGCTGAAGCTTTGGGCAGCGTCATCAGCCGGTCGGTGTAGGCAATGGCCATGGCCGACAGCAAAAAAGTGATGTGGATGACCGTCTGCGCAATCAGCACCTTGTCGGTGTAATTGGCCGCGTTGATAAAGGTCTTGAGCAGGTGGATCGAGCTGATGCCGATGATCGACATCGCCAGCTTGACTTTGAGCACCGAGGCGTTGACGTGGTCCAGCCACTCGGGCTGGTCGGGGTGGCCATCGAGGTTGATGCGCGAGACGAAGGTTTCGTAGCCGCCGACAATGACCATGATCAGCAGGTTGGAGATCATCACCACGTCGATCAGCGCCAGCAGCACCAGCATGATGACGGTTTCATTCAGGTGCGTGATCGGCGCGTCGGTCACGTAGCCAATGCTTTCCACCAGCGCCGCCAGTGCCGTCTGGCTGCCAAAAGCGGCTTCGAGCAGGTGCAGCAACTCCACCAAAAAATGGTAGACGTAGACCGCTTGTGCGGCGATCAGGCCCAGGTACAGCGGCAACTGCAACCAGCGACTGGCAAAAATCAGACGGGGAATCGGACGCAATGCCGGGCTTTTATCAGGACTGGGAGACGACATGAAACGGGGTTAGTGCGCTGAAGGGGTCGCGAGTTTATCGCGCGGGCCTGTTTTGCCGCGCAACTTCAGCCGCTGAAGTCAGTAGCTTGTAAGTGCCAGCCATGACATTAACGGGCGTTTTTTCATTTAACTAGAGGAGACTTATCCGTGACTACACCGACAACCGCCGTTGAATCCCTGTTGATCGAAAACCGGGTTTTCCCGCCCAGCGAGGCCACCGTCAAGGCCGCCCGCATCCAGGGCATGGAAGGCTACAACGCCTTGTGCGCTGAAGCTGAACGCGACTTCGAGGGCTTCTGGGCCCGCCTGGCCCGTGAAAACGTCGTCTGGAGCAAACCGTTTACCAAGACGCTCGACGAGAGCAATGCGCCGTTCTACAAGTGGTTTGAAGACGGTGAACTCAACGCCTCGGCCAATTGCCTCGACAAACACATTGGCACGCCTACCGAGAACAAGACGGCGATCATCTTTGAGGCCGACAACGGTGACGTCACCAAGGTGAGCTACAAAGAGTTGCTAGCCAAGGTCAGCCAGTTTGCCAACGCCCTCAAGGCGCACGGCATTCAAAAGGGTGACCGTGTGCTGATTTACATGCCCATGGGCGTTGAAGGCGTGGTGGCCATGCAGGCCTGCGCCCGCATTGGCGCCACGCACAGCGTCGTCTTTGGCGGCTTTTCGGCCAAGGCGCTGCAAGAGCGCATCATCGACGCCGGCGCGGTGGCCGTGGTCACGGCCAACTTCCAGCTGCGTGGTGGCAAAGAGCTGCCGCTCAAGGGCATCGTCGACGAAGGTTTGGCACTGGGCGGTTGCGAGTCGATCAAGACCGTGTTTGTGTATGAGCGCACCGCCAGCAAGTGCAACATGGTTGCTGGTCGTGACGTCACCTTTGCGCAAGCCTTGGCCGGTCAAGGCAGCGACTGCGCGCCGGTGATGGTCGGCGCCGAGCACCCGCTGTTCATCTTGTTTACCTCGGGCTCAACCGGCAAGCCCAAGGGCGTGCAGCACGCCACCGGCGGCTTCCTGATGTGGGCCAAGCTGACGATGGACTGGACCTTTGACATCAAACCCAGCGACGTCTTCTGGTGCACGGCAGACATCGGCTGGATTACCGGCCACGCCTACGTCGCCTACGGCCCGTTGGCCGCTGGTGCGACGCAGATTATTTTTGAAGGCATCCCGACCTACCCGAACGCCGGGCGTTTCTGGCAGATGATCGAACGCCACAAGTGCAGCATCTTCTATACCGCGCCAACCGCGATTCGCGCGCTGATCAAGTCGTCCGACAGCGACGCCAAGGTGCACCCCAACGCCTATGACTTGTCGAGCCTGCGCATTCTGGGCACGGTCGGTGAGCCGATCAACCCCGAAGCGTGGATGTGGTACTACAAGAACGTCGGCAAGGAGCGCTGCCCGATCGTCGACACCTTCTGGCAAACGGAGACCGGCGGGCACATGATCACGCCGCTGCCGGGCGCCACGCCGCTGGTGCCGGGGTCATGCACGCTGCCACTGCCGGGCATCATGGCAGCCATCGTCGACGAGGCCGGCCACGACGTGCCCAACGGCTCGGGCGGCATGTTGGTCGTCAAGCGCCCCTGGCCATCGATGATCCGCACCATCTGGGGCGACCCGGAGCGCTTCAAGAACGGTTACTTTCCGGCCGAAATGGGCGGCAAACTGTACCTGGCCGGCGACGGCGCGGTGCGCAGCGCCGACCGGGGTTACTTCCGCATCACCGGCCGGATCGACGACGTGCTCAACGTCTCGGGTCACCGCATGGGCACCATGGAAATCGAATCAGCGCTGGTGGCCAAGACCGATCTGGTGGCCGAGGCCGCCGTGGTCGGTCGCCCAGACGACCTGACCGGCGAAGCCATCTGCGCTTTCGTGGTGCTCAAGCGCGGCGTGCCCAGCGGTGACGAAGCCAAACAAATCGCCAAAGACCTGCGCGACTGGGTCGCCAAAGAGATTGGCCCGATCGCCAAGCCCAAAGACATCCGCTTTGGTGAGAATCTGCCCAAGACGCGTTCGGGCAAGATCATGCGCCGTTTGCTTCGCTCGCTGGCCAAGGGCGAAACGATTACCCAGGACACGTCGACGCTGGAAAATCCGGCCATCCTGGGGCAATTGGGTCAAAACTTCTGATGCTATAAAAAAATAGAGCTGTTTGTCCCC
>JBBIGT010000148.1:0-4549 GCA_037447395.1 Comamonadaceae bacterium
GCGCAGTTTAGCGGTTGCTGGTGCGCCGAAGCCTGAAGAATTTTAGGGTCAATATTGAATTATTTTCCCGCGCCGGCATGGTCCAGGTGCGCCGGTTTGGCCTGGGCAAAGTGCCACCACGGCAAGATGCGGCGCAGCGACTGCACCTGACCGCTGGCCTGTGGCGTGTAGCCGGTGATGGCGCTGACCCGCGTTTGCCAAGCGCTGGTTTGCAGCAGCTGGCGCAGCTGCACGACGCCGGGTAGCTCCAGCGCCGACTTCAGGCACACCAGGTGGTAGTGCTCGCGCGCTAGCGGCACGAAGTCCAGGCCGGCGTGCGCCGCCGCCGCGGCAATACCCAGGCCGGCGTCACACTGGCCCGAGGCCACCGCCTGTGCTACCGCGGCGTGCGACGGCTCTTCGCGGCCGCCACCGCTGAGGGCGTCGGCGCGCAGGCCAAGCTGTGCCAGCAGTTCGTCCTGCACGACGCGCGTGCCCGAGCCCAGCGTGCGCTGGGCAAAGCGCGCGCGCTGGCGCAGCACGTCGGCCAGTGATTGCAGCGCCAGCGGGTTGCCGCGGGCAACCATCAAGCCCTGGCTGCGCGTGGCCAAACCAATCAGCTTGTGCAGGCCGGGCTTGAGCAGATGCTTGTAGGTTTGCTCGCTGCGCGTGTGCCGTGCAACGTCTTCAAGGGTGTGAAACCCGGCCAGCACGCAGCGCCCCTCGTTGAGCGCGCGGATGGCGTCGACGCTGCCGGTAAAGCGCACGTCCAGATGCAGCCGCGCCTGCGCCGTTGCGCCGCCCAGCGCAAATTCGCGCAGCGCCGAGATGGCTTCGTCATGGCTTGCGTACAGGGTGAGCACGTGTTCGGTGTCGTCAAAGGCCAGGGCAAAGCTGCGCTCCAGTTCGCTGCGCAGCGCCTCAATTTGCGGCGCCAGACGCGCCTGCGCTTGCCGCTCGGCCCACATCAGCTTGGCACCAAACTCGCTCAGGCGCGCAGACTGCCCTTTCTCCCAGACCAGCAGCTCGTTGCCCAGTTCACTTTCCCAGCGCTTGAGCTCGCCCCAGACGTGGCGGTAGCTCAGACCCAGCGCGCGCGCGCCGCCCGAGATCGAGCCCTCAACAGCGACGGCCTGCAACAGATCGATCAGCGGATTGCGCACCTTGGCCGCGCTGGCCGCGCGCGACAGGGTGTAGTGGAGTTGCAGCCTATGCACAGTGGTTCATATGGTCAGGGTTTGTATCGCTGGCTACGATACCGCACTTTTTTTGCGACCGAATGACGACTTTTTCCGACAGTGTCTCCACCGCTTTGACCCTGATTGTCTCGCTCGATGCGGGGCTGCTGGCCATCGTCGGCCGATCCCTGTCGGTCAGCGCCAGTGCCAGCGCCATCGCCTGCGTGCTCGGTTTGCTGCTGGGCGGCTGGCTTGGCGTGGCGCGCTTTGCCGGGCGCGGTGCGGTGCTGACGGTGCTCAACACCTTGCTGGCCGTGCCGTCGGTGGTCGTCGGGCTGGTCATTTACCTGCTGCTGTCGCGCACCGGCCCGTTGGGCGCGCTGGGCTGGCTGTTCAGTTTCAAGGCAATGGTCATCGCCCAGGCGATTCTGGTCTTGCCGGTGGTCACGGCGTTGACGCGTCAGGTGGTTGAAGACGCGCAAAACCTGCATGGCGAACAACTGCAATCGCTCGGCGCCGGTGCCCTGATGCGCAGCCTGCTGCTGGCCTGGGACGAGCGCTACGCTTTGCTGACGGTGACGATCGCCGCGTTTGGTCGGGCCATCTCCGAGGTCGGCGCGGTGATGATTGTTGGCGGGAATATCGACGGCTTCACCCGCGTCATGACCACGGCCATCGCGTTGGAAACCAGCAAGGGCGACCTGCCGCTGGCGCTGGGCTTAGGCTTGATCTTGCTCGGCATTGTCTTGTTGCTTAACGCGCTGATCAGCGCCATCAAGCGCTGGCGCGAGCAGCAGGAATTGGGCGCGACAAGCGTCATGGTGCTGTCGCTATGACGGCGGCTGTTTTTGCGTTGACCGACGTCGGCGTCGCCTACGGTGTCGGTGCGCGCGCGCTGCCGGCGCTGGCTGGTGTCAATTTGCGCATTGCGCCGGGCGAACGCGTCGCCCTGATCGGCGCCAACGGCTGCGGCAAAAGCACCTTGTTGCGGGTGCTGCACGGTTTGCTGGCACCCAGCACCGGCACGATTGCGCGCGCGATGCAGCGGCAACAGGCCATGTTGTTTCAAAAACCGTACCTGCTGCGCTTGAGCGTGCTGGCCAACGTCGCGTTGGGTTTGTGGCTGCGCGGCGTGGCCTGGCGCTCGGCCAAGGCGCGCGCGCTGGCGGCGCTGCAGCGCGTTGAGCTGGCGCAGTTGGCCAGCCGCAACGCGCGCGCTATGTCGGGTGGACAGCAACAGCGCGTTGCGATGGCGCGCGCCTGGGCGCTGGAACCCGACGTGCTGCTGCTTGACGAGCCCACCGCCAGTCTGGACCCGCACGCCAAGCGCGAGGTTGAGGCACTGATGCAGGAGTTTGCCGCGCACAAGCCCGATATGACGCTCGTTTTTGCCAGCCACAACCTCGGCCAGGTCAAGCGTCTGGCCAGCCGTGTGATTTATCTGGAGCACGGCCGGGTGCTGGCCGATCTGCCCGTTGACGATTTTTTTGCGACCCCCTTACTGGCGACCCATTACCCCGAAGCCCATTTTTTTGTCAAAGGAGAAACTGTATGAGTCTGTTCAATCACTTTAAGTCTTTTAGGCCTCTAGCCCTTTATAAACAAGCGCGTATAGCTGCAATAGTAGTAGCGTTTACCGGCGTTGCACTGGGTGCCGCGGCGCAGTCGATCGTGGTTGCGTCGACCACTTCGACCGAGCAGTCGGGCTTGTTCTCGGTGCTGTTGCCCGAATTCAAAAAGGCCAGCGGCATCGACGTGAAGGTGGTGGCCTTGGGAACCGGCCAGGCGATCGACATGGGCCGCCGTGGCGACGCCGACGTGCTGTTTGTGCATGACAAGGTGGCCGAAGAAAAAGTCGTCGCTGAAGGCTTTGCCGTCAAACGCATCGAGGTGATGTACAACGACTTTGTCGTCGTCGGCCCGGCCAGCGACCCGGTGGGCATCAAGGGTAACGATGTGGTGGCGGCGTTGAAGAAACTCGCCGCGGCCAATGGTCCGTTCATCTCGCGCGGTGACAAGAGCGGCACGCATGCGGCGGAGCTGCGCTTCTGGAAAATGGCCGAGCTGAGCGACAAGCAAGGCACAGGCTACAAAGCCTGCGGCTGCGGCATGGGCCCGGCGCTGAACATGGCTTCCAGCACCAGCGCTTACGCCCTGACTGACCGCGGCACCTGGCTCAACTTCAAGAATCGCGGCGATCTGAAGGTGCTGGTCGAAGGCGACAAGCGCCTGTTCAATCAATACGGCGTGATGCTCGTGAACCCCGCCAAGCACCCGCATGTGAAGGTAGCCGAAGGCCAGAAGTTCATCGACTGGGTGACCGGCAGCGCCGGTCAGGCGGTGATCGCAGGCTACAAGATTGGCGGCGAGCAGTTGTTCTTCCCGAACGCGGCCAAATAGCGATTGTCTAGGAGCACTTGCCAGCTCAGGCGGTAGTTAATCACCTGGGCTTTGGCCGGTTTTGGGTTCGGACAGCGCCAGTTGTGCGCGTTCGTCTGGCGTGAAAACGCGTGACCGGGTCAAAAAGCCCTTGCCCTCGGGCGTTTCCAGTGAAAAATCACCACCACCGCCATTGATCACGTCGATGATCAGCTGCGTGTGTTTCCAGTACTGGTATTGCGCCTTGCCAATGTAAAACGGGCAGCCGCCGATGTCGCCCAGGTAGACATCTCCGGCACCGATGGTGATCTCGCCCAGCAGGTAACAATTGGCGGCGCTGTTGTCGCAGCAGCCGCCGGACTGGTGAAACATCAGTCCGGGGCCGTGCTTGGCCTGCAGAAACGCCACCAGCTCGAGCGCCGCCGGCGTTGCAACGACCCGTTCGACCATCAGAAGAAGCCCAGCTTGCTCTCGCTGTAGCTGACCAACAGGTTTTTGGTTTGTTGGTAATGGTCGAGCATCATCTTGTGCGTCTCACGGCCAATGCCCGACTCTTTGTAGCCGCCAAACGCGGCGTGGGCAGCGTAGTCGTGGTAGCAGTTGGTCCAGACGCGGCCAGCCTTGATGGCGCGGCCCATGCGGTAGGCCACGTTGCCGTTGCGGCTCCAGACACCCGCGCCCAAACCGTACAGCGTGTCATTGGCCAGCGCCAAGGCATCAGCTTCGTCCTTGAAGGTGGTGACGGCCAGCACGGGCCCGAAAATTTCTTCCTGGAACACGCGCATTTTGTTGTGACCCTTGAGCAGCGTGGGCTCTACGTAATAGCCGCCGGCCAGGTCGCCCGCCATTCTGGCTTGTTGACCACCGGTGAGCACTTGGGCACCTTCCTGTTTGCCGATGTCCAGGTACGACAGGATTTTGGTCAGTTGCACTTGCGAGGCTTGCGCGCCCAGCATGGTCTCGCTGTCGAGCGGGTTGCCCTGTTTGATGGCGCGCACCCGCGGCAGGACACG
>JBBIGT010000149.1:0-4544 GCA_037447395.1 Comamonadaceae bacterium
ATCCGCCTGGCCAATGGTGACTCATTTGACCAACCCGCCAGCGCACCGCTGCCCAAGGTCGGCGACGCGGTCAAGGGCTCGACCGTGACCGAAGTGATGACGTGGGAGCAACGGCGCAACAAGATGAAGAACGTCTGCTCGACCTGCCACACCGGCAACACGATCGACGGCCACTACAAGCAGTTTGACGACGTGGTTGACCTGTACAACGAAAAATACGCCAAGCCAATTGCCGGCATCATGAAAGAGCTCGAAGACAAGGGTTACCTGACGCACCAGCCGATGGACGCGAAGATCAAGTGGACCTGGTTTGAGATCTGGCACCACGAAGGTCGCCGCGCGCGCCACGGTGCGTCGATGAACGGCCCGGACTACACCTGGTGGCACGGCATCTATGAGGTCAGCCAACACACCTACTTCAAGTGGATTCCCGAGCTGAAAGAAGTGGTCAAGGCCAAAGACGGCAATGAAAAATTTGCCGAAGAACTGCTGGCCAAGTACTTCAAGCCGATCGCCGGTCACGACTGGTTCTTCAACGGTATGGGCAAAGAGCAGATCGAAAAAGTCCGCAAGGGCTACGAAGAACGCTACGGCAAGGGCAGCTTGAAGTAAGCTTGCGCGTCGACAGCCAACCAAACAACGGCTCTTCCTGGCGAAGGGCCGTTTTTTATTCAGTCATTTATGAGGTTATCCATGGGTGCAAACGTGAGAAAAAATTTGCTGGTCATTTGTGCCACCGGCTTGAGCGCTTTCGCGCTGTGGTCAGCGCAAGCGGCGATGCACGTCGACCTGATCGCCCAAGGCAACCAGCAGTGGGCGGCAGGGCAATTGGACGCCGCGCAGGCGGCGTTTGAAAAGGCCGTGAGCGCAGACCCCAAGTCGCTGCCCGCGCACATGAAGCTGGCCGGCTTGCAGTTGGCGCGGCAAGACTTCAAGGCGAGCATTCCAACGTATCAGGCCGCCATCGGCCTGGACGCCAACAACGATAAGGCCTGGCTGGGCATCGCCTTCGCCTACCTGCACACCGGGCAGGATGCGCTGGCCGCGGCGGCGTTTGACTCGGCCATCCGCATCAACCCGGCCAACCGCGAAAAACTCGCGCCGGTGCTGGAAAAGCTCAGCGTGCGTTGACGTGACATAGCGCTGTTGTCATGCCGGGGCCGATCCGGCATCGATTTGGATTGCGTGTCATTGCGGCTCGAGCCTACGCGACAATGCCGCGCATGAACGCTCCTGCCGGCCTGTGGTTTCGTCTCGTCCCAGCCTACGCGCTGGGTTATTTTTTGTCGTATGCGCTGCGCAGCGTCAACGCTGTCATTGCCCCTGAGCTGACGCGTGAGCTGGCCATGACGGCCAGCGGTCTGGGGCTGCTGACCTCGGCCTATTTTTTGGGTTTTGGCCTGTTTCAATTGCCCTTGGGCTTGCTGCTGGACCGCTTTGGCCCACGGCGTGTCGAAGCCGCACTGCTGCTGGTCGCCGCTGCCGGTTGCGCACTGTTTGGCATGGGCCAATCGACCACGACGCTGGCGCTGGCACGCGCGCTGATCGGCCTGGGCGTATCGGCGTGCCTGATGGCCAGCTTCAAGGCGTTCAGCCAGTGGTTCAGCGCCGAGCAATTGCCGTCACTGACCGCCACCATCATGGTCGCCGGGGGTCTGGGTGCGCTGTCGGCCAGCGTGCCGGTGGAAGCGGCGCTGCCGCTACTGGGCTGGCGCGGTCTGTTTTTCATGAGTGCGGGCTTGCTGCTGGCGGCAGCGGCGTATTTGCTGACGGTGCCCGACCACGCGGTGGGCACTGCCCGCGAATCGCTGCGCCAGCAACTGCAGGCGTTGCGTCAGATTTATACCAACCGCGTTTTTTGGCGCTTTGCGCCACAAGGCTGCCTGGCTGTCGGTGGCTTTATGGCCATTCAAGGTTTGTGGGCCGTGCCGTGGCTGATGCAGGTCAACGGGCTAAGCCGTGGCGACGCGGCGGGTGTATTGCTGGGGCTGGCCGTGGCCATGCTGGCGGGCTTCCTGTTTGTCGCCACCTGCTCACTCTGGCTGGCGCGCCACGGCGTGTCGCCAATGGCGCTATTGACCGCAGGCATGGGGTTGGCGCTGCTGGCCGAGCTGGCGATCATCCTGAACCTGGCCGCGCCGATGGCGCTGTGGCCGCTGCTGGGCATCTCGTTTAGCCTGAGCAATATCGCCTATTCGCAGCTGACTGCGGCGTTCCCGGTGGCGCTGGCCGGACGGGTGAACACCGCGCTGAATCTGCTGGTGTTTGTGGGTGCCTTTGGCTTGCAATGGGGTATTGGCGCGGCGGTCGACCTGGCCGGCACCAGCGGCCTGGCGCGCGCTGACGCCTTCAGACTGACTTTTGCGGCATTGTTGACCGCACAGGCGCTGGCATTTGCTTGGTTTTTGCGACCCACATCGCCGGCGCCGACACGCTGACACTTGCCCGGCCGTAACGCCAGCCTGTGCAGGCAACCGGCGGCTATTTGCCCACGCGCGCCTTATGCCGCTGTGAACGGCGCGCGGTACACCCAGATCGACTTGCCATCAGTCAACGGCAGCACCGCGTGCGCGCGCAGCTCCGGCGCCGCAAAAGCCAAGCTCACCAGCCAGGCGCCGGGGCGCAGTTCGCCGCGCGCCTTGGCCACGGCGCGGGCCATGCTCTCGGGGCGCTGAAATAGATAAACGAGGTCGTACGCCGACCAGTCGGCGCGCCAGATGTCGCCCTGGCGCACGCGCGCCCACGGGCAACGCAAGGCACACAATGCACGCAGCGGCCAGCTCCACTCCAGGCCGTGCAGGGTCGCCTGCGGGTAGGCCGCGCGCAGCGCCAACAAGCCATCGCCCAGGCCACAACCCGCATCCAAAATAAGAGCGTCTTGCGCAAGTGGTGCATGGGCTGCAAGGTCTTTTAATGCATTTTTTGGCGTTGGAAATAGGGGCGCATCGCGCCAGGCATTGAGGGGATAGATCAGCATCAGCAAGAGCAGCGGCAAGAGCCAGGCCCAGGCCGGCACGGCGGCTGCGCCAAAGGCCGCCAGTGACAGCGGAAAACCCAGCGCAAGCATCAAGCGTCGCCACCAGGAACTGGCCAGCGCGCTGGCCAGCACGCCGACACCGGCCGCCACGCCCAAGGCCAGCCACGTCGTCAGACCGACGCCGGCCAAGCCAGCAAACACCAGCCAGCACAGGCCCCAGACCAGCATGGCGGGTAGGGGCCACGGGAGTTGGTTAACGCCCAATGTCACGCCGCTACGTCGGAAAAAACTGCCAGATCCAGCGCGGCAAACGCGCTCAGCGCCCCGCGGTACCACGCAGCTTATCGATCAAACCATTGAGTTCGTCGAGCGAACCGAAACCGATGCTGAGTTCACCCACGTCCTCCAGACGGCCATGACGCTTGACGCGTTTTTTGACACGCACTTCCACCGCCGCCATGAGCAAGTCGGACAGTTCCTCTTCGATGCGCTTGATGTCGCGCGACTTTTCTTTCTTGGGTTTACTCGCCACCAATGAAAACTCGGCGGCGAGTTTTTTCACCAGACCCTCAGCCTCGCGCACCGACATTTTTTTGGCGGTGATCTGGCTGGCCGCGCTGATTTGCGTGGCCCGCTCCAGCGTCAGCAGCGCGCGCGCGTGGCCCATGTCGATGTCGCCGGCCATCAGCATCGTCTGCACCGGCTCGGCCAGGTTCAGCAAGCGCAGCAGGTTGCTGGCGGCGCTGCGGCTGCGGCCCACCGCTTGCGCGGCGGTTTCGTGCGTCAGACCGAATTCCTTGATCAGGCGTTGCAGCCCCTGCGCCTCTTCCAGCGGGTTGAGGTCTTCGCGTTGCATGTTCTCGATCAGCGCCATCGCCGCGGCGGCCTCGTTGGGCACGTCGCGCACCAGCACCGGCACGTTGTCCAGACCGGCCAGTTTGGCGGCGCGAAAACGCCGCTCACCGGCGATGATCTCGTACAGTGGCCGCGCCGCGATTGCGGCTTGATCTGGTGCTTGCGTGCGCTTGGCCGCGGCGTCGGCATCGCTCAAACGGCGCACCAGAATCGGCTGCATGATGCCCTGCGCCTTGATCGACTCGGCCAGCTCATACAAAGCGCCCTCGTCCATGTGCGTGCGCGGCTGGTATTGGCCGGGCACCAGATCGGTCAGCGCCAAGGTCGACGGCGCGCCGCCGCCAGCCACGCCGGCCGCGGCACCGTCCAGCAACAAGCTGTCGTCGGCCGTCGGGCCGAGCAAGGCCTCGAGGCCGCGGCCCAGACCTTTGAGTTTTTTGGTAACCATGTGCAATCCTTGCGCTAATCGATCATCAGTTGTTTCAGTAATTCTTGCCCCTGCGGCCAGTCGCCCAGGTTCGAGTCGGCGTTGATATGGCCGACCGCGCCAATAGCCAGTAGATCAGCGCCCCAGGCGCTGGCAAACTGCGCGGCGCGCTCGGGCGTGCAATAGGGGTCGTCGCTGCTGGCCACCAGCGTGCTTTTGAACGGCAAGCGCTGCAGCACCAGCGGCGACCAGCTCGGCAGCAGGCCGCGCAGCTCGTCGCGCTCG
>JBBIGT010000150.1:0-4541 GCA_037447395.1 Comamonadaceae bacterium
GATACTGTCCGGGATGCGGCCCATGGCCACCACGGCGATCACGGCCAGGCCAAAGCCAAGGGTCAAAGCGTCCAGCGACTCACCCAGAATCGGCACGGCAAACAGCATGCTTAGAAACGGTTGCAACAATTGCATCTGACTCACCCGCACCGTGCCGCCCAGCGCCAGCCCGCGGTACCAGGCAAAAAAGCCCAGCCATTGGGAAAAAATGGCGACGTAGAAAAAACCCAACCAAGCTTCAAAACTAATAGCTGCTTGCGGATATTCCATAAGGGCTAGCGGCAAATTGAATGGTAGACCAAGAACCAGTGCCCAGCAGATCACGTGGTCGGCGCGCAGGCGTTGCGACAGCAATGCACCCACGCCGTAGCCGACCGCCGCGCAGGCCATGGCCAACAGCAGCAACGCATCGGTGCGGGCCAATGTCAAGCCGATCTGGCCCGAGCGCAACACTGCAAACGCCACCACCAGCGCGGTGCCCAAACCGGCGCAAAGCCAAAACCCGGCCGACGGTCGCTGGCGGTGCAACCACGCCCCCACCAGCGCAGTGGCCAGCGGCACCACGCCCAGCATCACGCTGGCGTGTACCGCTTCCACATGGCGCATGGCGATCGACGAAGCCATGGGAAACCCCAGCCCCACCCCCAGCAGCAGCCCGTTGCGCGCAGCGTGTGCTTGCGCTTTCATTGGGGCTCTACCGGGCTGGGTGTCAGCGCCCACAAAGCGGCGCTGGTGGCGTGTAGCGCCGTGGTGTCAAACAGTGGCACGGCGCAGTGCTGCGGCTGCACCAGCAAGGCGATTTCAGTGCAGCCCAGGATGATGGCCTGCGCGCCCTGCGCCTGCAAATTTGCAATGACGCGCTGGTAGGTCTGGCGCGAGGCTTCACGCACGTCGCCCAGGCACAGTTCGTCGTAAATGATCCGGTGCACGCGCTCGCGTTCGGCCTCGGGCGGCGTCAGCACGGTCAGGCCAAAGCGCTGCGCCAGACGGCTGCGGTAAAAGTCCTGCTCCATGGTGAAGCGCGTGCCCAGCAGCCCTACCGTGGTGAATCCGGCGTCTTTTATTGCTTGCGCCGTTGGGTCGGTGATGTGCAGCAGCGGAATGTTGACTGCGCGGGTGATGGCGTCTGCCACCAGGTGCATGGTGTTGGTGCACAGCACCAGCGCGTCGGCGCCGGCGGCCTCCAGCTTGCGCGCCACCTCGGCCAGCAGCGCGCCGGCCGCGTCCCACTGGCCGCTGGCTTGCAGGTGTTCCACCTCGGCAAAGTCGACGCTGTAGAGAATGAGCTTGGCCGAGTGCAGACCACCCAAGCGTGCTTTCACCGTCTGGTTGATCAGCTGGTAATACGGCACCGTTGACTCCCAGCTCATGCCGCCGATCAGCCCCAGGGTTTTGATAGAAGTTACTGTCGTATTCATAGCTGCTTGCGCTTGATTGATAGGGTCTAGAGGCCAATTTTGCTAAAGAAATTGAATCATTGGGCTGGCATCCACGCCGCAGTGGTTGCCAGCACCGCTGCAGCAAGGCGGCCCATTCATCGCTATTCACGCTTCGCACTGTAGTCTTGAAAGCAATACACCTGCAGTACACTTTTAGAAACAAAAAATTAAACTGTGTTGCACGTCAATTCAACACAGATGGCGCCGGCGCGCCGGCACCATGCCACGTCGGCAAGTGAAGCGCAACAATGCTTTTCGGGTTCCTGAAGCAAGCGACACGGAGTTCCGATGTTGGTCAAGACCGCCGCCCAATCGTTGGCCGAGCAACTTGCTGGCCATTTTGCCGAGCGCATTCGCACCCGTTTGCTGGCTCCGGGTACGCGCCTACCGTCGGTACGCCAGTGCGCGCAGCAGCAGGGCGTAAGCCCCAGTACAGTGGTGGCGGCCTATGACCGTTTGCTGGCGCAGGGGTTGGTCGAAGCCCAGCGCAACCGCGGTTTTTATATAAGAAATCAGGCTCTAGCCGATGTAAATAAAAGGCGAGAAGCTAGCTATTCAATCGTATCTGGCCAGTTGGCAGAACCTGCGCCAGCGGCCGCTGGCCTGCCGCATGTGCCGGTGGATGCCACGGCGCTGATTCGCGGCATGTTTCGCAGCAGCAGCGGCCAACCGCAGCCCGGCATGGGGGCATTCCCCCCGGACTGGTTGCGCAGCACGTTCATGTCGGCCGCAGTGCGGCGTTTTTGCACCGGTGCAGAACTACAAGCCCTGTCGCTGGAATACGGCGCGCCCGCAGGTGATGCGTCGTTGCGCCAGGCCTTGGCGGGCCGATTGAACGCTCTTGGCATTGCCGCCACTGCGCAGCAAATCATCACCACCGTGGGCGCCACGCATGCGCTGGACATCATTAGCCGTACCCTGCTGCGCGCCGGTGATTTTGTGATGGTGGAAGAGCCTGGCTGGGCGGTGGAATTTGCCCGGCTTGATGCCCTGGGCTTGCGCATTTTGCCGGTGCCGCGTGGGCCGGACGGGCCAGATCTGGCGGTGATGGCGCGCTACTGCGAGCTGCACAGTCCAAAGCTGTTCATGAGCGTCAGCGTGTTCCATAACCCCACCGGCTATTGCTTGTGCCCGGCGAGCGCGCACCGGGTGCTACAGCTGGCGCACCAGCATGATTTTGTGGTGGTGGAGGACGACACCTATAGCCACATCGCCCCTGACCACGCGACCAGGATGTGCGCGCTTGATGGTTTGGAGCGCAGCATTTATGTGAGTGGTTTTGCCAAGATTCTGGCGCCCGGCTGGCGTGTCGGCTACCTGGCAGCACCGCTGCAGCTGGTCGAGCGTTTGCTCGACACCAAATTGCTCGGTACCTTGACAACCCCCGCGTTGTTCGAGAAAGCCCTGGCCTGGTGCATTGACCAAGGTCAGCTGCGCCGCCACGCCCAGCAACTGCGCGCGCGGCTGGATCAGGCACGCTCGCGCAGCGTGCGACTGGCGCTCGAAGCGGGCTGTCGTTTTGCTGCGCCACCGGCCGGGCTGTTCGGCTGGGTCGACACCGGGGTCGATGCCGACGCCTTGGCGCAGCGCATGCTTGACCAAGGGTATTTGCTGGCGCCGGGCGCGCTGTTTCACGCCAATCATGCGCCCAGCACGCTGATGCGCATCAACTTCTGCACCACGCAGGACGCCCTGTTCTGGCAATCCTTTGCGGCGCTGCGGAGGCAAATTTAGGTTCGCGCGGCGCTGTCGCCGCCCTAGGGTAAATCCCGACTTGTGTTGGCTTGCAAATTAATTAACAATTAATTAATTCTGGTGACGTGGTGTCTGCCTGAATCAACCCAACAGGAGTTCTCATGATGAAACTGTCTCAATTGGCCACAGCCGTGGCGTTTGTGATCGCTGGTAATGCAGCAATGGCCGGTGAAGTTGAAGTGTTGCACTGGTGGACGTCGGGCGGCGAGGCCAAATCGGTTGGCGAGCTGAAAAAAATCATGCAAGCCAAAGGCAACACCTGGAAAGACTTTGCCGTGGCTGGGGGGGGCGGTGACAACGCCATGACCGTGTTGAAGAGCCGTGTCGTCGCTGGCAATCCGCCGGCCGCCGCGCAAATCAAGGGCCCGGCGATTCAAGAGTGGGCGTCTGAGGGTGTGCTGGCCAATCTGGACGCCACCGCCAAGGCCGAGAAGTGGGACAGCCTGCTGCCCAAGGTGGTCGCCGACGTGATGAAGTACAAGGGCAATTTTGTCGCGGCGCCGGTCAACGTGCACCGCGTCAACTGGATGTGGGCCAACAGCGCGGTGCTGAAGAAAGCCGGCGTCGCTGGCACGCCCAAGACCTGGGACGAATTCTTTGCCGCCGCTGAAAAGGTCAAGAAAGCCGGTCTGATCCCGGTGGCCCATGGCGGCCAGAACTGGCAAGACTTCACCACCTTTGAAGACGTCGTACTCGGCGTCGGTGGCGCCAAGTTCTACAACGACGCGATGGTCAAGTTGGACCAAAAAGCGCTGACCAGCGCGACCATGAGCAAGGTGCTGGAAACCTTCCGCAAGATCAAGAGCTACACCGACCCGGCCGCGCCCGGGCGCGACTGGAACCTGGCCACGGCGATGGTGATTCAGGAGAAGGCCGCGTTCCAGTTCATGGGCGACTGGGCCAAGGGTGAGTTCACCGCCGCCGGCAAGGTGCCGGGCAAAGACTACGTTTGCGCCGCTGCCCCCGGCACCGCCAACGCCTACACCTTCAACGTCGACTCGTTTGCCATGTTCAAGCTGAAAGACGCCGCCGCACAGAAGGCGCAGGGCGATCTGGCTGCGGCCATCATGGGCACCGAATTTCAGGAAGTGTTCAACCTGAACAAGGGCTCTATTCCCGTGCGCCTGAACATGAACATGGCCAAGTTTGACGACTGCGCCAAGCTCTCGAGCAAGGACTTTGTCGCCACCGCCAAGTCGGGTGGGTTGACGCCGTCGATCGCTCACGGCATGGCCGTCAAGCCGGCCGCTGAAGGCGCCATCAAGGACGCGGTGAGCCAGTTCTGGAACAACGACAAAATGAGCGTGGCCGACGGTGTGGCCAGCATCGCCAAGGCGGCAGCCACTA
>JBBIGT010000151.1:0-4519 GCA_037447395.1 Comamonadaceae bacterium
GACTTGTTCGAGCCGTTTGCCGAGCGCCTTCATCAGCGCAACTTCGCGGCCCACGGGCAGGTCGGCCATCAGCCCGGTGCCGCCGGCGGTGCGGTAGAAGTGCAGGCCGTCGACGCTCTCTTGCGCGGCCTTGCTCACGCCCTGTTTGGGTGACGTGACGTGAAATGTGTCCCAGCCCAGCGCGCGCTGCTCGCGCAGAATCGACGCGGTGCGAAACGTGTAGCCGCTGTGCAGCGGGATCGAGTGGTCAAGCACATGAAGGACGCGCAGGGTCATTTTGGCTGTTAGGGAGTCGGTTGAAAAATTTTGGGCGCCGATGCCTCTTGGACCGGTGCATCAACCACCTGCCGCAAAAAGGCTTCAAACATCAGCAGTGTCCACAGAGGCGCGCTGTAGTCGCGGGCCCCGCTCTGGTGGTCGTCAACCAGTTGCCGCAGGTAGCTGGGGTTAAACCAGCCGGTGTCGGCCAAGCGCTGGCCCAGCACGGCGTCGCGCACGCGTGTCTTCAGCGGCCCGCGGAACCAGCGCGCCAGCGGCACGGCAAAGCCCATTTTGGGGCGGTACAGCACGTCGTGCGGCAGGTGCGGCTCCATGGCCTTCTTGAACACGTATTTGCCTTCCTGGCCATGGACTTTGTGGCTCGAGGGCAGGGTGGCGAGCCAGTCAACCAGCTCGTAGTCCATCAGCGGCGCGCGCACTTCGAGCGAATGCGCCATGCTGGCGCGGTCGACCTTGGTGTTGATGTCGCCAACCAGGTAGGTTTTCAGGTCGAGGTACTGGATCAGCGCCAGCGGGTCTTGCGTGCCCGCGTTGGCGGCGTGGCGGTGGAACACGTCTTGCGCGTTGTAACCGGCCAATGACTGCTTGAGCGCCGGGCTGAACAGCGCGTCGCGCATGGGGTTGCGCAGAATGGACACGGTGTGAAAGTAAGCGTCGACGGAGCTGCGCGCCAGGCCTTCAAAGGTGGTTTTGGCACGCAATACGCGCGGTGCCCAGTCGGCCTTGGGGTAGACCTTGCCCAGCGTGCCAAACAACGGACCGCGAATGCCCTGCGGCAAGGCAGCGCGCATGCGTTCTTCCGTCAGGTGCAGACGGTAGCGTCGGTAGCCGCCTAGCGCCTCGTCGCCGCCGTCGCCCGACAGCGCCACCGTGACGTGCTTGCGCGCCAGTTGGCAGACGCGATAAGTGGGGATGGCCGAGCTGTCAGCGTAGGGCTCGTCGTACAGGCGCGCCAGCGTGTCGATCAGGTCAAAGTCGTCGCTTTGCACCACCTCCAGGCGGTGGTTGGTGTGGTAACGGTCGGCCACCTGTTGGGCGAAGGCGGACTCGTTGAACGCCGGGTCGTCAAAGCCGATGGAGCAGGTGTTGACCGGGTCTTTGGACAAGCCCGCCATCAGCGCCACCACGGCGCTGCTGTCGACGCCACCCGAGAGGAACGCGCCCAGCGGCACCTCGGCGATCATGCGCAGGCGGGTGGCCTCGCGCAGGCGCTGTACCAGCTCGGCTTGCGCGTCGGCTTGCGAGATGGGGTTGTCGAGTGTGAATTTGACGTCCCAGTACGGCACGGGTTCGAGCACCTTCTGGCCACGGCGGATGGTGAGCGTGTGTGCAGGCGAGAGTTTCTGCGCTTGTTTGAAGATGGTGCGCGGCTCGGCCACGTAGCCCAGGGCAAAGTATTCCTCGACAGCCAGCGGGTCGATGTCGCGGCGCAGGCCGCCGTGCGCCAACAGCGACTTGAGCTCGGAGCCAAACAGCAGCGTGCCGTCGTCGAGCAAGGCGTAGTACATGGGTTTGACGCCCAGACGGTCACGCGCCAGAAAAAACGTCTGCTGGTTGCGGTCCCACAGGGCAAAGGCAAACATGCCGCGAAAACGCTTGACGCAGTCGGCGCCCCACGATTCCCAGGCGTGGACGATGACTTCGGTGTCGCTCTTGGTGTGAAACACGTGGCCGAGTGCCTGCAGTTCGGGGATGAGCGACTGGTAGTTGTAGATTTCGCCGTTGAAGACAATGACCACCGAGCCGTCTTCGTTGAACAGCGGTTGCTGGCCGGTGGCGATGTCGATGATCGACAGGCGCCGGTGACCCAGGCCGACGCCGGGTTCGATATGCAGGCTGCCTTCGTCGGGGCCGCGGTGCAGTTGCGAGTCGTTCATGCGCTGCAGCGTGGCGCGGTCAATGGTGGGGCTGCCGCGGGTGTCAAAAATACCGGTAATGCCGCACATGGTGGTTTGGTGGTGTTTGCGTGGCAGATCAGTTTACTGGCGACCGGGCAAAGCGCATCCCCCGCTGCGCCAATTGCCCGTCGTACAAGCGTTGGTACGTTGCCACCATGGCCTGCAGGCTGAATCGCTCGACCACGCGCTGACGAGCCGCTTGGCCCATGGCGCGTGCTTGCTCTGGTTGGCTGGCCAGATGGATGATTTGCTGCGCCATGGCTTGTGGGTCGGCAGGTGGCACGATGACGCCGGTGTCGGGCTGTTGCACCAGGTCGGCATTGCCGCCGACGGCAGTGGCAATGATCGGCAAGCCGCTGGCCATGGCTTCGAGGATGGTGTTGGAGATGCCTTCGCCCAGCGACGGCAGGGCAAAGGCGTGCAAGCCGCGCATGACGTCGGCAACGTCGTTGCGCTCGCCGGGCAGCCAGGCGCACTGGCCCACACCCGCCTGATCGAGCAGCGCCTGCGCTTGCGCGCGCAACGGGCCTGCGCCAACCATCACCAGGCGCAAGCGTTCTTTGAGTTGCGGCGCTTGCGTCAGCGCCAGCACGAAGGCACGCGCCAGCAGCGTCTGGTCCTTGATGGTCTGCATCCGCCCAACGGTACCGACGACCCAGTGTTGCGCCGGGTCAAACGGGCAACCGGCAATGGGCTGCGGACCAGTGGGCGCCGGGCAGAAGCGCTCGGTATCGACGCCGTTGTAAATCTGGGTGATGCGCTGGCGCGGGATGCGGACTTTGTTGACCAGGTAATCGCTGAGGTCGCGCGACAGCGCGATGGTGTGGTGCACGAACGGTTGGTACAGGCGGCGCACGCGCTGGTAGGTGACGTTGTTGCCGTCGACGTCGTTGACGTCGCGCCCGTGCTCGCCGTGGATGCGCACCGGCACGCCCGCGGCCCAGGCCCGGAACGGCACTTCCAGCGCAGCGAGGTTGCGGCTGTGCACGATCTGCGGGCGCAGCTGCCGAAACAGTTTGTAGAGTTTGGGGTACTGCCAGACGCCGTGGCCGGGCGGCTTGCGCAGGGCGATGAATTCAACGTCGCTGCGCTGGACACGGTTGCAGAAGTCGGTCACCTCGGTCATTGCCAGCACGGCGTGACGGTAGGCATCGGGCGGCATGTGGTTGATGAGGTTGACCACGCCGTTCTCCAAGCCGCCCACGTCAAAGCGAAACAGCACGTGCAGCACCAGCGGCCGATACTCAGAGGTCATGGCGCGCCCCCTGACCGGTCATTGCGGGCCCCGACCCGCAATCCATGGCGATTCAAAAATCACAGCCGCCAGAACTGGTAGCCGGCGGCTTGCAGGGCGGGGCGGTCGAAGGCGGCCTTGACGTCGATGAAGGCACCGCCTTTGACGAGTTTCTTGCCCAGGTCTTCCAGCCCGAGCGCGGCAAATTCGCGGTGCGCCACGGCGGCGACGATGGCGTCGGCGCGCGGCAGTTGTTCCCACGGCAGCAGTGTGACGCCGTATTCGTGCAAGGCCTCGTCGGCCTTGGCTTGCGGGTCGGTGACGAAGACCTCGATGCCGTAGGTGCGCAGTTCGTTGATGATGTCGATGACCTTGGAGTTGCGCAGGTCGCCGCAGTTTTCCTTGAAGGTCAGACCCAGGATATTGACCTTGGCTCCCTTGACGTAGCTGCCGCCGGCGATCATGCGCTTGACGGTCTGCTCGGCGATGAACTTGCCCATGCCGTCGTTGATGCGCCGCCCGGCCAGAATGACCTGCGGGTTGTAGCCAAGCATTTCAGCCTTGTGCGTCAGGTAGTAGGGGTCGACGCCGATGCAGTGGCCGCCGACCAGACCGGGCGAGAACTTTAAAAAGTTCCACTTGGTGCCGGCGGCGGCGAGCACTTCGGTGGTGTCGATGCCGAGTTTGTCGAAGATGATCGACAACTCGTTCATCAGCGAGATGTTGAGGTCGCGCTGGGTGTTCTCAATCACCTTGGCGGCCTCGGCGGTCTTGATGTTGGGCGCGCGGTGCACGCCGGGGATGATGATCTTTTCGTAGAGCTGGGCGACGCGCTCGAGCGTTTCGGGGCTGTCGCCCGAGACGATCTTGAGAATCTTGGTCAGGGTGTGTTCCTTGTCGCCAGGATTGATGCGCTCGGGCGAATAGCCGACGAAGAAGTCCTTTTGCCACTTCATGCCGGATTCGCGTTCCAGCACTGGGATGCACACCTCTTCCGTCGCGCCGGGGTAGACGGTCGATTCGTAAACCACCGTGACGCCTTTTTTCATGTGCCGGCCCGCGCTGGTGCTGGAACCAATGAGCGGTGTGAAGTCGGGGATGTGGGCGT
>JBBIGT010000152.1:0-4507 GCA_037447395.1 Comamonadaceae bacterium
TTTGCCGAAAGCCTTGCGCGCGCGTCCCGCGCTGTTCAGCGTGCTCGCGTTTGACCAGGCGCAAGGCGGCCTGCCGGTCGGCCTGGTCAATTGCGTCGAAGGCTTTTCAACTTTTGCCGCCAAACCGCTGGTCAACGTGCACGATGTGGTGGTCGCCGCTAGCCACCGAGGGCACGGTGTGGCCGCGCAGATGTTGGCACTGGTGGAGCGCCTCGCCGCTGAACGCGGTGCCTGCAAGCTGACGCTGGAAGTGCTCTCGGGCAACGCGTCGGCGACCAAGCTGTACCGTCGCCTGGGTTTTGACAATTACCAGCTCGAACCCAGCATGGGCCACGCGCTGTTCATGCAGAAGTGGCTGGACGCCTCAGACTCCGGCGGGCTGACTGGCCACGCTTGACTGCGCCGCGCTGGCCGCGACAAAGCGTGCCGCGTCCAGATCGCGCATCGCCTGTGCCTCAATGATCGCGCCCCGATATTGAATGACCCGTGCCGCCAGCCGGTTGCCAAAGCCGGTGGCGGCGTCTGCTGCGGCACCCAGCAGGCGGCAGGCCAGGTAGCCGGCAGCGAACGAGTCGCCGGCGGCCGTGGTGTCGACCACTTGGGCGACTGGTTCGGTGGGTACCTCCAGCCACGACCCCGACGGCAGGCGCACCAGCGTGGGCGCTGCACCACGCTTGATCAGCAACTCGCGGGCCGGCAGGCGCTGTGCATCGGCCACGGCCGCTGGCAGACTGGGCAGGCCAAATAGCGCTTGGTGATCGTCGGCGGTGATCAGCAGCGTGTCGGCCACGGTAAAGGCGCGGCGAAACGCCTCTTGCGCTGACGCCAGTGATGGCCACAACGCCGGCCGGTAGTTGTTGTCAAAGACCACGCGCGCGCCGCGCCGGCGCAGCTGCTCGGCCAGCGCCAACAGCCGTTGCCGCGACGCGTCGGACAAGATCGCCAGACTGATGCCGGAAAAATAAAGCACATCCCACTCGGCGGCACGCGCTTCCAGCGGCGTCACCGGCGTTTTAAAGTAGCTTTTGGCAGCGCTGCCTTCGCGCCAGAAACTAAAGCTGCGCTCACCTTGGGCGTTCAGGCTGATCTGATACAAGCCCGGCAGTCGACCAGGCAATTGGCGCACCAGGTCCAACTGCAGGCCGTCTTGTTGCCAGCGCTGCAGCAGCGTCGCACTGATGGCGTCGTCGCCCAGCGCTGTGGCGTAATGCACCGCCACCGCCGGGCCGGCACAGCGCGCCAGATAGACCGCCGTGTTGAAGGTGTCGCCGCCGTAGCTTTGCTGCATCGCACCCAGGGCGCGACCATTGAGTTCAAGCATGCATTCGCCAAAAAAGGCAATTTGCAAGGGTTGAGGCACGGCCGCTGGCGTGCCGAGAGTCCGCGGGTCAGTCATCGGGCTCAGGCCGCGGCGGGCGTATCGAGCGGGTAACGCGTGCAACCCAGGCGCGAGGAAATTTCCCGGCTGGCCGCGCCCAGCAAGCCAACGACTTCGTGGGCGCGGGCGGCGTCGTAGCGAAAGGTCGGAAACGACACGCTCATGCCGGCCACCGGCCGGCTCAGGCGGTCAAAAATCGGCACACCGCAGCAGCGGATATGGTCTTCAAATTCCTCGCGGTCTTCCGAGTAACCTTGCGCGCGCACGCGGGCCAGCTCGGCCTCGTAACTGGCGATGTCGGCGATGGTGTTGTCGCGGTAACGCTTGAAGTCGATCTTTTGCAGAATCGACGCCCGCCGCTGCGGGTCTTCCCAGGCCATCAGCACCTTGCCAATGGCCGTGCAGTGCAGCGGTGCGCGCCGCCCGACGCGCGAGTACATGCCCAGCGCGTGCACCGAGTCGACCTTGTGCAGGTAAATGATCTCGCTGTCGATGAGCGTGCCCAGGTGCACCGTTTCACCGGTCTGGTCAGAGATCATCTGCATCGGGTATTTCGCCAGGTCGACCAACTCCGGGTACTGCAGCGCCTTGGTGCCCAGCTCGTAGAGCTTCATGGTCAGGCTGTAGCGCTCGCTGTCGGCCTCTTGGCGCACATAGCCCAACGTGACCATGGTTTGCAGAAACCGGTAGACGGTGGCCTTGGGCATGGCCAGGCGCAGGGACAAGTCGGAGATGCCGATGTCGTTGCGTTCCCCCAAGGCTTGCAAAACGCTGAAGGTCTTTAGCACGGCAGCGACCGATTCGGGCTGCTTGGCGTTGGGGGTGTCGGCGTCCATGGTGTTTTGTCTGTGATGAAAACTTGTTTCAGAAAAAATAATTATCCGCCCTGACTTACTGCTGAAAAATGGCTTGCCTGGCCTCAGCGGGCCAGCCAGCCGCCGTCGACGGCCAGGGTGTGGCCGTGCACGTAGTCCGCTGCCGGCGAGGCCAGAAAGACCACCGCGCCGGCCAGATCGTCGGGCGTACCCCAGCGCTTGGCCGGGATGCGTTCCAGAATGGCGGCGTTGCGCACCGGGTCGGCCTGCAGGGCCGCGGTGTTGTTGGTCGTCATGTAGCCCGGGGCGATGGCGTTGACGTTGATGCCCACGCCGGCCCATTCGTTGGCCAGCGCCCGGGTGATGCCGAGCACGCCGCTCTTGGAGGCGGTGTACGACGGCACCCGGATGCCGCCTTGAAACGACAGCATCGAAGCGACGTTGATGATCTTGCCGCCGCCACCTTGGGCGATGAACTGTCGCGCCGCCGCCTGCGCCAGAAAGAACGCCGCCTTCAGGTTGACATTCATCACGTCGTCCCAGTCGCTGGCAGAAAAGGCGATGGCGTCGGCGCGGCGGATGATGCCAGCGTTGTTGACCAAGATGTCCAGGCGGCCGCGCAGCGTTAATGCCTGTTCGACGAGGTCGGCGTAATCGGCGCTGGCCAGGTCGGCGTGCAGGTTGAGAAATTGCCGCCCCAGCGCGGTGACGGCGTCACGCGTTTGCGCCGGCTCGGTGCGGTTGACCGCCACGATGTCGGCGCCGGCGCGCGCCAGTGCCAACGCCAGGCCAAGGCCCAGGCCGGTGTTGCAGCCGGTGACCAAGGCGACGCGGCCGCTCAAGTCAAAGGGGTTTGACGGCATGGCCGGGCCCCTCACAGCAGTCGTGACATGGCCATGTGGTCCATGTCGTTGAAGGTCTGGTTTTCGCCGACCATGCCCCAGATGAAGGTGTAGGCGCGGCTGCCCACGCCGCTGTGGATCGACCAGCTTGGGTTGATGACGGCCTCTTCATTGCGCACCACCAGGTGGCGCGTTTGCGTCGGCTCGCCCATCATGTGAAAGACCACGGTGTCGGCGGTCATGTCGAAATAAAAGTACACCTCCATGCGCCGGTCGTGCGTGTGGCAGGGCATGGTGTTCCACAAACTGCCGGGCTCAAGCTGCGTCATGCCCATCGACAGCTGGCAGGTGTTGAGCACCGCCGGCGTCATGAACTTGTAGATGGTGCGCCGGTTGCCGGCCTCGGCCGAGCCCAGCGTCTCGGGCGCGGCCTGCGCCAAGGTGATCGTGCGATGCGGGTACGCGGCGTGCGCCGGCGCGCTGTTGAGGTAGAGCTTGGCCGGCTGCTGCGCGTCAACGCTGGCAAACGACAAGTCCTGCGCGCCTTGGCCGACGTACAGCGCCTCACGGGCGGCGACGTCAAACACCACGCCGTCGATGGTGACGCGCGCCGCGCCGCCAATGTTGATCAGGCCCAGTTCGCGGCGCTGCAGAAAGAAGTCGGTGCCGGTGTGGCGGCCCAGCTCGGGCGCAAAACGCACCGCTTGCGTGACCGGCATGATGCCGCCGACGATGATGCGGTCGATCTGGCTGTAGGTCAGCGTCACCTGGTCGGCGACGAACAGGTTTTGCACCAGGAAGTGGCGGCGCAGGCCGTCGGTGTCGAGGCTGCGAAAGTGTTCGCTGTGCACGGGTTGGCGGATGTCCATGGGTAACTCCGAATGGGTTGGAAAATGAATTGAGGGTGCATCAACGGCGGCAAACCTGCTAGGCTCGGCGCCCTACGCAACGACAGGAAGCAATATGACCTTTTTTCAAGACGCCCACACCGATTGGACTGACCTGGGTGACGGCGTGCGCCGCAAGATCGTCGGTCACACGCCGCAGTTGATGTCGGTGCTGGTGGAGTTTGAAAAAGGCGCCGTAGGGCTCGCGCACACGCACGACCTGCATGACCAAATTGCCTACGTGCTGGCCGGGTCGTTCGAAGCAACGGTCAACGGCCAGACCCGCGTCTTGCGCCCGGGCGACGCCTTTGTGGCCGCGCACGACGTGCTGCACGGCGTGGTGGCACGCGAAGCGGGCAGCCGGCTGCTCGATCAATTCTCCCCGCGGCGCGACGACTTTTTGTCCGAAGTTCATAAATAAAATTGGCCTCTAGCCCTTTTAATCAAAGGGCTGTTAGCAATTAATTCAATAGCATTCTGGGCAACCAAAGCGACAACGCCGGGATGTAAGTGACGGCCATCAGCACCAGAAACAGCGCGACAAAGAACGGGTTGAGCGCCTTGACGACTTTTTCGATCGGCAAC
>JBBIGT010000153.1:0-4499 GCA_037447395.1 Comamonadaceae bacterium
ATACGTGATTTTCTCGTTTCTCAGGTCGGTCTGCACCCTAAACCCTTGATTTTGCAGCGTTTGCGCGACTTTTTGAACATAGTCAGCTTGCCCGTCAGTGATATTGAGCACCATCACTTGCACCGGCGCCAGCCAAGCCGGCAGCGCGCCGGCGGTCTCTTCGATCAGGATGCCAATGAAACGCTCCAGGCTACCAACGATGGCGCGGTGCAACATGACCGGACGATGGCGCGCGCCGTCTTCCCCCACATACTCCGCATTCAGCCGCTGCGGCAAATTGGGGTCAACCTGAATGGTGCCGCACTGCCACGGGCGGCCCAGCGCGTCCTTCAGCGTGTACTCGATCTTCGGACCGTAGAACGCGCCCTCACCCGGCAAATACTCAAAATCACAGCCTGAGGCGCGCAGACCTTCAGCCAGCGCCGCCTCGGCATAGTCCCAGCTTTCGTCACTGCCGATGCGCTTCTCGGGGCGCGTCGACAACTTGTAGATGATCTTGGTAAAGCCAAAGTCCTTGTAAACCTTCTGCAGCAGCGTGGTAAACGCCACCACCTCGGACTGAATTTGATTTTCGGTGCAAAAAATGTGACCGTCGTCTTGCGTGAAGGCGCGTACGCGCATGATGCCGTGCAGGCCACCGGTGGGCTCGTTGCGGTGGCATTGACCAAACTCACCAAAACGCAACGGCAGGTCACGGTAACTCTTGATGCCTTGCTTGAAGATCAGAATGTGCCCGGGGCAATTCATCGGCTTGAGCGCGTAGTCACGTTTTTCGCTCTCAGTGACAAACATGTTCTCACGGTATTTGTCCCAGTGGCCGGTGGTTTCCCACAGGCTCTTGTCGAGGATTTGCGGGCCCTTGACTTCCTGGTAGCCGTTGTCGCGATAGACCTGGCGCATGTACTGCTCGACCTGTTGCCACAAGGTCCAACCCTTGGGGTGCCAGAACACCGTGCCCGGCGAGTGGTCGTCAATATGGAACAAGTCGAGTTCGCGCCCAAGCCGACGGTGATCGCGCTTTTCAGCCTCGGCAAGCATCGTCAGGTGCTGTTGCAACTCGTCCTTGGTCGCCCAGGCGGTACCGTAAATTCGTTGCAGCATTTCGTTATTGTGGTCGCCGCGCCAATAAGCGCCGGCCACTTTCATCAGCTTGAAGTGCTTGAGTTTGCCGGTGCTGGGCACGTGCGGGCCACGACACAAATCCTCAAAAGCACCTTCGCGGTACAAGCTGACGTCCTCGCCAGCCGCAATGCTGCCGATGATCTCAGCCTTGTAGTGTTCGCCCAATCCTTTGAAATAGGCCACCGCCTCGTCGCGGGGCAAGACGCGGCGCACCACCGGTTCGTCTTTGTTGGCCAGTTCGATCATGCGCTTTTCGATGCGTGCCAGGTCATCGAGCGTGAAGGGCCGCTCAAACGCAAAGTCGTAAAAGAAACCGTTTTCAATCACTGGGCCGATCGTCACCTGTGCCTGCGGGAACAAGTCCTTCACCGCGTAGGCCAGCAAGTGCGCCGTCGAATGGCGAATCACTTCCAGCCCATCGGCGTCTTTGGCAGTAACGATGGCCAGCTGGCTGTCTTTGTCAATGACGAAGCTGGTGTCGACCACCTTGCCGTCGACCTTGCCCGCCAATGCCGCTTTGGCCAGGCCCGAGCCAATCGACGCCGCAACCTCTGCCACCGTGACGGGTCCGGGAAAATCACGTTTGGAGCCGTCTGGAAGAGTAATTTGCGCCATGATGATCTGTCGATGTGAATATGAGAAAGCGCGAGATTTTAGCGGTCGTATGACCGCGCGCACCGCAGCAATCCCGCGCCAATCCAGGCCCAAGCAACCCATGAAAAAAGCTGGCAGCCTCTGCAGACTGCCAGCCTTGCCCGCCCCGGGGCCGATGGACGATGCAACCGATCAGTGGAATTGCGCTTCTTCGGTGGAACCGGTCAACGCGGTCACGCTGGACTTGCCACCCTGGATGACCGTGGTCACTTCGTCGAAATAACCGGTGCCCACTTCCTGCTGGTGCGACACGAAGGTGTAGCCCCGTTCACGCGCTGCGAATTCGGGTTCTTGTACACGATCGACATAGGCCGACATGCCGCGCTTGACGTAGTCCTGAGCCAGATCGAACATGTTGAACCACATCGAGTGAATGCCGGCCAGGGTGATGAACTGGTACTTGTAACCCATGGCGCCGAGTTCTTTCTGGAACTTGGCGATGGTGGCGTCGTCGAGGTTTTTCTTCCAGTTGAACGACGGGCTGCAGTTGTAGGCGAGCAGCTTGCCCGGGTGCTTGGCGTGCACACCTTCGGCGAATTTGCGGGCAAATTCCAGATCAGGCGTGCCGGTCTCGCACCACACCAGGTCGGCGTAGTCGGCGTAAGCCACGGCGCGGCTGATCGCCTGGTCGAGACCCTTGCGCGATTTGTAGAAGCCTTCGGCGGTGCGCTCGCCGGTAAAGAACGGCTTGTCGTTGGCGTCGTAATCGCTCGTCACCAGGTCAGCGGCTTCGGCGTCGGTACGGGCAATCACAAGGGTTGGCACGCCGCAGACGTCGGCCGCCATGCGGGCGGCGATGAGCTTTTGCACCGCTTCGGCGGTCGGCACCAGCACCTTGCCACCCATGTGGCCGCATTTCTTGACCGAAGCCAGCTGGTCTTCCCAGTGCACGCCGGCGGCACCGGACTTGATCATTGCCTTCATCAGTTCAAAACCGTTGAGCACGCCGCCAAAACCCGCCTCGGCGTCGGCCACGATCGGCGCAAACATGTCGATGTAGCCCTTGTCGCCGGCGTCGATGCCCTTGGAGTGCTGGATTTCATCGGCACGACGGAACGAATTGTTGATGCGCTCGACCATCGTCGGCACCGAGCTCACCGCGTACAGCGATTGGTCAGGATACATCGACAGCGAGGTGTTGCCATCGGCAGCAACTTGCCAGCCCGAGAGGTAAATGGCTTTCACGCCGGCCTTGACTTGCTGCATCGCCTGACCACCGGTCAAGGCACCCAGGCAGTTGACGTAGTCTTCGTTGTGGAGCAAATCCCACAGCTTTTCTGCACCACGGCGAGCCAGCGTGTATTCGATCGGGAACGAGCCACGCAGACGCACCACGTCGGCGGCGCTGTAACCGCGTTTGATACCTTTCCAGCGCGGGTTGGTCGCCCAGTCTTTTTCAAGGGCGGCAATTTGTTGTTCGCGGCTGAGTTGTTGCGTGAGCGCTTGGGACATGGAATCACTCCTGGTTGAGATTAAAAAAACGGCCAATCAAATCGGCAAGGCTCGACTGATTGCGTGGAATGATTCTATGTCTTGTATAAGACATAAATTTGATCTTATGTCTTATACAAGACATTTTTTTAACTACGCAAAATCAATGTGTTAGCCTCTGCATTTCGCAATATGACAATTTCTTTTTTATCATAAGAAAACAAAAGCGCCGCATGGCCGGCGACTTACCGTAATATGAAAAGTCTTTTTCACCATGAAATGGCACAAGCCCCTGGGCCGGCCGCGATGACCGATCAGCCGAGCGGCAGCGGCGGCGAACTCACACAGGACTATCGACGCGAATCCAGGTGGTCTTGACTTCGGTGTATTTGTCAAAGGCGTGCAGCGATTTGTCGCGCCCTACCCCACTTTGCTTGTAGCCGCCAAAAGGCACAGTGATGTCGTCTTCGTCGTACTGGTTGACGTGCACGGTGCCGGCGCGCAGGGCCCGCGCCACGCCCAGCGCCTTGTTGACGTCACGCGTCCACACCGCCGCTTGCAGCCCGTAGACGCTGGCGTTGGCCTGCTTGACCACGTCGGCGGCGTCGGTAAACGGCAGCACCGACAGCACCGGGCCAAAAATTTCCTCGCGGCAAATGGTCATTTCGGGCTTGACACCGGCAAAGATCGTCGGCTGCACGTAAAAGCCGCCCGACTGCGCCCGCGCCTGCTCACCGCCAAACAGCAGCGACGCGCCTTCGGTCTTGCCGCTGGCGACATAGCGCAGCACGTTGTCCATTTGCACTTGGTCAACGATGGCGCCCATCACCGTCGCTTGGTCCAGCGGGTTGCCGGGCAGGTACTGCGGCGCCAGCGCCACCGCTTTCGCCAAAAACTGCTCCTGAATACTCGCCTCGACGTACAGGCGCGACGGGGCGTTGCAGCTCTCGCCCTGGTTGAAAAAAATCGAACCCACCGCCGCCTGCACCGCCCGGTCCAGATCGGGGCAATCGGCAAAAACGATGTTGGGTGACTTGCCGCCGAGCTCGGTCCAGGCGCGCTTCAAGTTACTTTGCCCGGCCATCACGTGAATTTGCTTGCCCACGCGCGTGCTGCCGGTAAAGGCGATGCAGTCGACGTCCATATGCAACGCCAAAGGCGAACCGGCCTCCGGTCCATAGCCCGGTACAACGTTAAGTATGCCGGGCGGAATGCCCGCCGCCAGCGCCAGTTCGGCCAGCCGCAGCGCCGTCAAGGGAGATTTTTCGCTGGGCTTCAAGACCACCGAGTTA